>JANZYY010000054.1 GCA_026419705.1 Fischerella sp. | reverse complement strand
CCCCTATCCCCTATCCTCTATCCACCATGCAAAACCGCAATTTTACAACTACCGACACAACCCGGCAAACACCAAGAATGCCTCTACTAAATACAACTTCTCATCGTCAACCTTACCTGGAAATTAGAGAAGTTAGCAAAGTCTATCCAACCAAAAACGGCCCTCTTACCGTACTCGACGGAGTAAACCTCAATGTTAGTGAAGGCGAATTTATTTGTGTAATCGGACACTCTGGCTGTGGCAAATCTACTCTCTTAAATATGGTATCGGGTTTTAATCATCCTACTAGCGGGCAAGTACTGCTAGAAGGAAAACCAATTACCAAACCTGGTCCAGATCGAATGGTGGTGTTTCAAAACTATGCACTACTACCTTGGCGTACTGCTTTTGAAAATATCTACCTGGCTGTGAATGCGGTTTATCCTAATAAACCAGAAGCGCAAAAATCAGCAATTGTTAGGGAACACCTAGCAATGGTAGGACTAGGCGATGCTATGGACAAACAGCCCGCCCAAATGTCTGGTGGTATGAGACAGCGGGTTTCTATTGCTCGTGCATTAGCAATTCGTCCCAAAGTCTTAATTTTAGATGAGCCGTTCGGAGCGTTGGATGCCATCACCAAAGAAGAATTGCAAGAAGAGTTGCTCAAAATTTGGAACGAAAACCGTTGCACGGTGTTAATGATTACTCACGATATCGATGAAGCGCTGTTTTTGGCAGATAGGTTAGTAATGATGACTAACGGTCCTCGCGCCAAAATCGGCGAAGTGATGGAGATTCCTTTTCCCCGTCCGCGTGACAGAGCTAGGATTATGGAAGATCCGCAATACTATAAATTGCGTAATTATGCTCTAGATTTTCTCTTCAATCGCTACGCCCACGATGATGTCGGTTAGTAGTATAAGAGGTTGGGTGGTTCCGCTGTTGTCACGAATGCAATCTGGTTTCGCCTAAATTCGTATCTTGTATCAATAAACCAAGCGGGTTGATTTGTGGGACGAGCGTCTCCACCCCTTAATGTCCTAATCTTGTTGCCAGGTTCAACCTGGTAACGCTCATGAGAGCCTCTGGCTGTTGCTGAATGGTGCAAGATGTTAGTTTGTGGATATAACTCTTGGTTCTAAGTAATGCAGATCGGAGAAATCAATCTATGGATTACTAACTTTAGTCATAATTCTTTACGATACATAAAGTATTGTTTATATAACCTATCTAATATTTATTTAATAATTGCTGCCTGCTAATTAACTTTTTAGGCAGTAAAAGCTGTATTCTATTTTTAACAAGACAAATACGTTTTTTGCATAACTTGGGTTTTTCTGTACCTGAAGTCCGCAATGCTTACTAGTTAATTACAGTGGTAGCCGGCTTTTTATAAAGCCAGGCTTACCCAAACATACCCTTTTTATATTTGAGTACGCAATCAAAGCGCAAGAGTTAATTTTTCTTGCACTACTTTGCGTTGCTCGTAAAGATGCCAATTTTCCACTTGAAAATTTGAGGATCGAGATTTTGCAGATAAATATCTTTGAAAAAGAATTCACATAGCAATTTTGCTGTTTACCAAAGCCATGCGCGATCGGGGTTGTTAAAGAAACTATTTAGACGAATCTTTTTTTACAACCCTCGAGCCATATTTTTGCGATCGAGATTGACCCAGAACTAACAGCGCTAAAGACCATATCAAGCAGGTCTTTAACCTGAACGTTAAGGTTGCTTGGCTAAGTGTTGCTATATTCAGCAGGCTCATTGAGCTCAAATATAGCACGATCGCGGTTGAGCGTGCCTAGTAAGTTTCTTGGGTTTACTATAAGGCAAGCGTATGTTTTGGTGCGATTGAATGCTGAATAAAGGCTGGAAGTTTGTTAGTCTACAGTTTTGTTGTCATCTACCCCACTCATGCGAATAACTAATACTATTCATTTCCGAAATCTGCACGGCGATATTTTTGGTGGTGTCACTGCTGCCATTGTTTCCTTACCACTGGCGTTAGCATTCGGCGTCGCCTCTGGTGCTGGTCCTGTGGCCGGTCTTTACGGCGCAGTCTGTGTTGGCTTTTTTGCAGCACTATTTGGAGGTACACCGACCTTAATTTCCGAGCCAACCGGACCAATGACTGTGGTGATGACCGGTATTGTTAGTTCGATGACTGCAAATAACCCGGAAAACGGCTTGGCAATGGCCTTCACCGTAGTCATGCTGGCGGGGATATTTCAAATCTTGTTTGGAATCTTTCGGTTGGGCAAATACATCACCCTCATGCCCTACAGTGTGATTTCAGGCTTTATGTCTGGAATTGGAGTAATTTTGATTATCCTTCAGATTGCTCCTTTTTTAGGACAGCCCAATCCGAAAGGTGGGGTACTGGGTATGGTGCAAAACCTGCCCCAACTTTTCGCAAAGATCAATCCCATCGAAACCATTTTGGGAGTGTTGACGTTGGCAATTATTTTCTTAATGCCACCGAAACTGAAGCGCATCGCTCCCCCACAACTGGTAGCATTGATTGTTGGTACTATAGTTTCCCTAGTTTTCTTTGGGAATGCAGAGATCAGACGCATTGGCGAAATTCCAATGGGGCTGCCACAATTGCAAGTACCTACCTTTACTTTTTCCCAAATGACCGTGATGGTCATTGATGGTGCAATGTTGGGGTTACTGGGATGTATCGATACTTTGCTAACCGCGGTGATTGCAGACAGCTTAACTCGTACCGAACATAAATCAGATAAAGAATTGATTGGTCAGGGTATTGGCAATTTGGTTTCTGGTTTGTGCGGTGGGCTACCTGGTGCTGGTGCAACAATGGGAACTGTGGTAAACATTCAAACAGGTGCTCAAACAGCTGTATCTGGTCTAACTCGTGCTTTAATTCTGTTGGTGGTAGTTTTGTGGGCTGCTAATTTTACAGAGCCTATTCCCATGGCAGTGTTAGCAGCGATCGCTCTCAAGGTCGGTGTTGACATTCTCGACTGGAGTTTCCTCAAACGCGCTCACAATGTATCCCTCAAGGGTGCATTAATTATGTACGGCGTGATGTTCTTGACGGTATTTGTTGACTTGATTGTTGCCGTTGGTGTTGGTGTGTTCATTGCTAATATTTTGACAATCGAACGTCTTTCTAGCTTGCAATCTCAGGAAGTCAAGACTATCACCGATACCGATGATGCTATTGTTTTGAACGAACAAGAAAAGCAGCTGCTAGATCAAGCCAATGGTCGCGTGCTGTTATTCTACTTGAGTGGACCGATGATTTTTGGAGTTTCCAAAGCGATCGCCCGCGAACATTCAGCAATGAAGGATGCTGATGTGCTGATTCTGGATTTAAGCGATGTGCCTTTATTGGGAGTTACCGCTTCACTGGCAATTGAGAATGCGATCAAAGAAGCCATTGAGAAAGGCCGCCAGGTATTTATTGTCGGTGCAGCTGGCAAAATTAAGCGCCGGTTGGAACGCTTTGGAATTTTGCAACTTTTACCCCCCCATCACCTCTTGATGGATCGTACAGAAGCACTTAGACAGGCAGTTACTCTAGTTAACGGTCACGTAGTTGAAACAACTGATTCTGCAAACACCAGATATCCAGCTGATTTTGGTGACACTGCTGTAGTTCAGTCGTAACTATCCCACTAGAACGTCGATTCAGTATTCAGAAAGTGTCTTTATAGGTGAGACAAGCCAGAGGGGGAGAGTGGCAGAACCCCAGGTGGAGAGTTGGGGAGAATATAAAACTGGACTCACCCCATCACCCCATCGCCCCATCCCCCATCTCTCCTTGTCCTGTTAGAAAGTGACCAAGCCAAAGTACTAATTGCCACAGAGATGTAAAAATGATTTTGACTGAACAAATGTGCCTATCTTCCCTCACTTGTTGGTTTCAGTTTCCTTTTTTAGCAACAGCAACCGAATCAGAATATGCTCCTGTTGTCCTCACTGGAGTACTGCTGAGTTTAGTAGTCATTTATCTTGCCAGTAAACTCGGTGGCGAGTTATCGAGGATGATGGACTTTCCCCCCGTGTTAGGGGAATTGGTTGGCGGAGTTATAGTAGGTGCTTCGGCTTTGCATTTGCTGGTGTTTCCTGAAAGCGGTGCAAGCGCTTCCGACTCGGTCATCATGACTGTGCTGCAATTTATTGACAATCTCAGCCCGGAAGCAGCAGCATCAATCTTTCAAAGTCAAAGCGAAGCGATTTCTATTCTCGCCGAGTTGGGTGTAATCGTTCTTCTGTTTGAAATTGGTTTGGAGTCAGATTTACGGGAACTCAAGAAAGTAGGTTATCAAGCAGCAATTGTCGCATGTGTCGGTGTAGCTGTTCCTTTTGCGGCTGGTACTGCGGGACTAATGTTTTTCTTTCACGCCCCAGCAATTCCTGCAATTTTTGCTGGTGCGGCCTTAACTGCTACTAGTATCGGCATTACCTCCAAAGTTTTGTCAGAACTTGGACATCTCAAATCTAGAGAAGGTCAGATTATTGTTGGTGCTGCTGTTATTGATGATGTTTTGGGTATCATCGTTTTAGCAGTGGTGGCAAGTCTTGCTAAAACTGGTGAGGTGGACGTTTTTAACGTCATTTATTTGATTGTCAGTGCTACTGTTTTTCTGATCGGTTCAATTTTACTTGGTAAATTCTTTAATAAAACCTTTGTCACCATTGCCGATAAACTGCAAACACGTGGAAAACTTGTCATTCCGGCGTTTATCTTTGCATTCTTCATGGCTTTTATCGGCAACGCCATTCATTTAGAAGCGATTTTGGGTGCGTTCGCCGCTGGATTAGTTTTAGACGAAACCGACAAGCGCAAAGAATTAGATCAGCAGGTGATTCCTATTGCTGACATCTTGGTACCGATTTTCTTTGTCACCGTTGGCGCGAGGGTTGATTTAGGTGTCCTCAATCCTGTTGTTCCTGAGAATCAGCAAGGATTAATTATTGCTATCTTTTTGGTGGTAGTGGCGATCGTTGGCAAAGTAGTCACAGGTTGGTCAGTATTTGGTCAACCCGGAATTAACCGCTTGGCAATTGGTATTGGTATGATTCCACGGGGTGAAGTGGGTTTGGTGTTCCTTGGTATTGGTGCAGCTAGTGGTGTGATTGACAAACCTTTGCAAGCAGCAATAATTATCATGGTAATTCTCACTACCTTCTTAGCACCACCTTTGTTGAGAATTGCATTTAACAAACAGCCTGTGGAAGCAGAAGAGATTGCTGAACAAGCTGATGTAATTGGGTAAATAAATATGGGTAAATAATTCATATTTTGTACCACTTGCAACAGCTACCAAACAGAGCCTCCAATCCCTTTTATCCCTCGTATCCCTAGTTATCAGGTTGAACCCGGTAACGAGAAAGAAGAGCCTCTGGCTCTTCTTTTGTGTACATTGAGTTAGCTTTGTTTTTAATCTCATGTCTGCTTGAAGACTGATACTATCGGTTGGAGTCAGTATACCCAATACAGAATGACCAAGATGCGAAATTACCCTACCCGAACGCTGCAGCGTAAGCGTTTAGTAATAAAATTTACTTGAAATCCTAAATAATTATCCTGAAATTATCCCGATCTGATGTCAAGTAACATGCTAGCTACTATTTTTTAATTTTTAATCATCACTTAAATTCTGCCTTCGATAGATGAAAATTTGATATTTTCGGAAATAGCTCAGATGTATTTGTGTGCATAACTAATTAAATTTGATTTAGTTAGTAAAACTGGGTATTGTGAAAACTCATATCATCTCACGCCAGATGCATTTGAAATTTTCTCAAGATATCAAGTTACTTTTACAACGATTAGCCGAACAACCTTTGTCACTTGGAGATGTTCTGGCAGAAACTTCTGAGCGGGGGTTCAGCTTGGCGATTGCACTATTAGTTTTGCCATTTTTGTTTCCGATGCCACCAGGATTAACAGGACCGTTTGGTGGTGCTTGCTTGATATTATCAGTGCAGATGATTTTAGGAAGGCGATCGCCTTGGCTTCCTCGCAAAATTGCTAAGTATAAATTTCCTCGTTCTCTTGCACAGATACTATTGCAAAATCTGCGACGTGTGATCGGAATTTTAGAAATTATCGCTCGTCCTCGATTATCTAAAATCGCAGAAAATGCCCTGGTTTGGCGTTTCAACGGGCTTTGCATTTCCTGGCTGGCCGTGTTGCTAATATCACCAGTTCCGCTGACAAATCCTATCCCTACTATAGGTATTTTACTGTTAGCAGTAGCAACAATAGAATCAGATGGTTTACTGATGTGCGTTGGCTATATTTTTACTGTTTTAACCACTTTATTATTTGCCTTTCTTGGTTATGTATTTTTTATAGCTCCAAGCTTGATACCAGCACTATGGCAGTAATTAATTATCAAATGATTTTGAATTTAGAATTGTTAATTACTTAATAAAAAACCTCAGTTCAAGACTGAGGGCAGTAATCAGGGTGCATCTACCGTTTAGGCATCCATCATGGTGATAACACTATCAGGAAAAATTGACTAGTTACAGAAATTTTTCAATACCTAAAAAGGAAGAAGTTTTCCTCATTTGGAACATGTTATAATAAAGCCCCCAGCCAGAGGCTGAAGGCTACAAAAAACTCGGGTGCATCTACCATTTCTTTATCCGTCGTACAAGTGAATGTATCCGGAAGAAATTATCGATAGCGATCTCCGGTCATAGTGGCAAATTTGTAGGAATAAAAATGGCGATCGCACCTTTTTGTGTTTATCTGTTAGTTTGTAGTTTGCCAACTCGTTTCATCAATTTGACTAAAGTTTATATTTGTTAAGTCTCTCTACCAATACTGTCAGATTGTCATAATAGAGTGTGTAATTCATTACCTCTATTATCATCTATTTGCTAATTTGCAAACAAACTACATTGAGGTAAAGTTGTCAATTTGACAGCTTCCATTTCTATAAAATTCAGTCAATAAATTCGCTTTCTTGAAACCTTTCGGGCAGAATGCATCGGACTAACCTCGTATAGCTGCCTTGCTTGGGTCACTTGGCAGGAGTTAAGTGATTGTGGTATAAAAAGTTGCCAATATTTCCATCCGCACCACTGGAGGCAGCAGCCGACTACCTTCGTTACCTCCCTTGGAGGGTGAATCGCAGGGCCAAGCCCTAAGGGCAGAGCATGATGCAAGAAGATCTCAGTACGCCTTCTGCTTTCTGCCTCACCACTAATGAATCACAAAAATTTGTTACCAGTCCGGAATAGTTTATACTTATTGAGGATAATTTGCTATCACCAGGAAGGAAACCTCTACAAAAGAGCATCAGACATATATACAAGCGTAACTAGATGATCGGCAGCATGAAATTTCAACTGTTCTTAGCCTCTTTGTTTTCCCAGATTAAAGGACGCCATTGCTGGTTTGGTATGCTTTTGTGGATTGCACTGTGCTTACCTGCACAAGCATCTGTAATCCTACGCGTGGCAATTGAGCGGGATGTCAATCAGGTGAAAGTGGGCAGTTCCACAACTGCGGTTGTCAAAGACAGTAGTGGTCGTACTCTGGGACAATTACCGGCGATGAATGCGTATTATGCTCAAGCAGTCCCTGGGGGAGTTGCTTTGGATAGGTGGCGTTCTGTTTTATTTTGGATTGAACCAACAGGTAACGGATTTGTTTATATTGGCGATCGCTGGTATCGAGGCAGAACTTTAGTTGTTCCCACAGAAAAAGGCCTAACTGCCGTTAACTGGGTTGATCTGGAAGAGTATCTCTATAGTGTGATCGGTGGCGAAATGGATGCTCGCTGGCCTCTAGAAGCCCTCAAAGCCCAAGCGATCGCCGCCCGTACTTACGCTCTTTACGAGCGTCAAAGACAGCGCAATAATCCTATTTACGATTTGGGTGATACTCCAGATCGCTGGCAGATTTACAAAGGTGTACTCAGTGAAACTCGCAGCACCTATGCGGCTGTAGATGCTACCGCAGGACAGGTGCTTACTTACAAAAACCAGCTGATTCTCTCTGCATTCCATGCTTGTTCCGGGGGACACACTGAAAATGTCGAAGATGTCTGGGGAAGCAAAGAAGATTACTTGCGTGCGGTTCCCGACTTCGATCAAAATATCCGTGAATGCTATTGGGCGAGAACTTTTTCCCCCACGGAAATTAGCGCCAAATTTCCAGAAGTGGGTAATGCCAAGCAGATGATTGTAGAGAAGCGATCGCCTTTCAACAGCGTCCAAGTTTTGAAAATTGTCGGCGATAAAGGCGAAAAGGTGCTGCGAGGGGAAGAAGTACGGACTGCTCTGAAGCTAAAAAGTACTCGCTTTAACGTCTCTAATGGCAATGGTGGTTTTTTATTGCAAGGACTAGGTTTCGGTCATGGGATCGGTATGAGTCAATGGGGAGCATACAATTTAGCCCTGCAAGGAGCAAATCACCTGCAAATTTTAGGGCATTACTATAAAGGCGTAGCCCTCACACCAATTAAGGTGAGTAACAAGTAATGAAATGACCAACTAATGTGGTGGTTGGTGGTTGGTGGTTGGTGGTTGGTGGTTGGTTGTCTCCCTACTCCCCCACTCTCCCACTTTTCCACTCCCCCACTCTCCCCATCTCCTATTCCCTACTCCCTTCCTGAAGACGCCTTTGCCACTCTGCGTCAATTTGGGCACTACGCTCAACTTCTTGTTCTAGCAAATCAGCCTCGGTGGAGTAGACTAAATCTTCTTTGCCGATAACTTTTTCTGCAGCAAACTGCTGTGCGTAGGCGATTTTTTGCAGTAATTGAGTATCCGCATTTGCCAATACTCTTGCTCTAGCTTGTCTTTGGCGGTTGCGTTCGGCAATTTTACGATTGCGCCACTGAATCCAGAAATAACGTCCTAACGGCAAGGCTAAGAAACCGGTACCGTAGCCCAACAGCAGCCAGTAAAATCCTTGCACAAAAGCTACTAGTCCACCCAATGCTGCGGCTGCTGTACCATCTCTCAACAAACTTCCTAAAATTAAAGCACCGACAAAATTTACTACACCCAATCCAGCACTTAAGAGAATTTGTCCTGAGGAAGCAGCACTAAACCGCCAAGGAAATTCCTCTAAATACGGTTTTAATGAACGACTGCGCTTTTTGGTAGCACTTACTTGTAGTTCTGGGAAATAATAGACAATCTGCCCTTGCGGACTTACCGTCGGTTGTCCATGAAAGCGAGTCAAAACCGGCAGCATGTAGTCTTCATACTCTTGCTGATATTTTTCACCGATATCATCAAGATAAGGAGATATTTGTTCGGCTACTACTGCACCTTTGTTGTTGCGAATAACGGCAGCAATTTCTTGCCAGCGCCTTTCTTCCAAGTTGGCATTAGGATTACCATCACCAAACAAAAACGAAAATACAGCTTCCAAGAAATTTAGCTCGCTTTTTTCCCGCCGCCGTTCTTGGTAGTAGGTGTCGTAATTAGGGCTGAGATACCAGAAGAAATTAGGGAAATAGAAAAAGCCCTCTCCAAAATCACTACCGCGATCGCTGCTATCGCGATCGGAACTCGCAGACATAATGATAATGAGTATGGTGATATAAATCAAGGCGATGGAAACAATCAGGAAAATACCAAAAGAAATCCTAATCAGGTAAAAAAGAACTTTCCAGACCTTTTTCCACCATTCTTGCAGCTGTAAGCGCAAGTATTTGTTACGTAAAACATCTCGAAAATTGCGCGGAAATTGGTAAACAATATCACCCGATTCTGCAACTTGCATATGTCCGCCAGCTTCAGATGCAAGGGCTAATAATCCTTGATTGGCTATCTCGACATTCAAGCCTGCCTGAGTTGCCACATCGCCCACGGTAACGCGGTAGCCCAATCGTTCAACAGCTTGCATGATGGCGGGATTGGGAGCCATCGCTCTCCCCTCCTAATTGAAAACGACTATTCCTTATTCAAGTATAAAGTTTCATTTTTAAAGACTTGGCTGTAGGAAAAAGCTATGGATACACACCCAGCTACTTTGGGCATCGAGTTGTAAAGTTAGTCCTGCACGGGGATGCTGCCTATAAAACGAGCGCGGAGGGATTCGAACCCCCGACCTACAGAACCGGAATCTGACGCTCTAATCCACTGAGCTACGCGCCCTTACTTTGTATGATTATACGACGTTAATAGATGAATTGTAGCATGATTAAAAGAAACGAGAAAGAAATTTTCCCTATCCCGCAATCTTTGAAAATGCTTTTTCTGAATATTGATTGCTTTGTTGAGATCCTTTAGTGGACTGCTGAGGGAACACAACAGATAAACAGCTAAACGGCTCCACTAGTTGAGAAAATTCTCGTTCAAATTAACCAAAGCGATCGCATTAAATAAAGAAATCAGAATTTCCTCTGTCTGGATTAGTCTCTGGTCTGCGATTGCAAGCTTCTACATATAGCTATTAGCTGGGGAAACTTTTTGAATTTCTTCTTTAATGCTATCGAGATCGATAAAGCAGTCAGCAACATTAATTAAATTATCACTTGTCATCGAGCGCAGACTGACAATTTCAACTCTCACGCCTTTGTAGGAAACAGCGTTAACAGCATAAGCGAGGTCTCCATCTCCACTGACTAGAACTACGGTATCGCAGTAGGAAGCTAAGGTCATCATATCTACGGCGATTTCCACTTCTAAATTGGCTTTTTTAGAACCATCAGGAAACTGAACTACATCCTTGGTTACTACACGATAGCCATTGCGACGCATCCACAACAAAAAACCCTGTTGTTTGTCGTTGGTGCGATCGACACCAGTGTAGAAAAAAGCGCGCAACAACCTACCACCTTTTGCTAAATGGGAAAGTAGTTTAGAATAATCAATTTCAATACCTAGTTGCAAAGCTGCATAAAATAAGTTGGAACCATCAATCAAAATAACTACTCGACCGCGATTTGACAAATTATAAATCGGACTTTCTTCAGAAATATCTGGTATTTCGAGATTTTCATCTTGAAAGCCTATCTCAATGAGATTTTGATCCTGGTATAGCGATTGGTGTCGCCATCCTTGATTTTGAGTATTTTTTTTGTTAAAATTGGTAGTGTTCATTAAATATCCTCAAATTAGAATTCAAAAATTTTCTAGAGATAAACAAGAAGTCAAAAGCTGGTGTTAATAGCACTAGAGTGCAGTCAGCTTTTACAAAGCTTGTCTGAATTTTGGTGCATGATGAGCTTTACCAACGAAGTTATTCAAAATTGAATTCCCGTCCTCAATATTACTGCCTAGCGAAAGATGATAGCTCATAATTCCAAAAATAATAATGCTGGGTTAGGGTTTGGCATGAAATTTTGTGAGATCGCCTAACTAGCAATTAAATCCCTTTTATAACATATGTATCGTTAATTCAACAGATTGTGGTTAAGAGTCTTTTCCCCCTGCTTCAGATCGCAGGAGGACAAGGAAGACAACAAAGACAGTCGCAATAAAAAAATTTTTCACCGCCATGCATGAAAATAGGCATTGGGTACCTAGCGCTAGGGATGAAGTAGTCTTTTCAAGATAGAAGTTGTGTGGGATGCAGGAGTTGAATAATTTAAGGACCTGCAATTAAAAAAATATCCAACCAATGGTTTTAGCATGTTTGAAAGCGACAGTGTCATGCATCTTTTATTTAGGCGGTGTGTGAGGCTTAAAGTCGTAATCCAGCCTCATGGATAATTTCAAGAACACCAAGAATTGAGTTTTTTAATGAAAAGAGAAAATAAAATCATCCTGCTGTCTCTGCAACGCCTTATTTTTTGAAAGTCCCTTATTTGAGGGATATCTAATAGCAATGGCAATATTCCCACTGCCGAAGAGCTTTAATCAAGATTAAATATATACCAATTGGATGTGTTTCTGTTCACTGCTGTTGTTCAGGAATTGATGGTATCAATGGGTTGAATTGTTGTTCTGGCTCTGGGTTAAGAAACTCACGCCAAGCCCGGATTTGCTCTTGTGCTGCTCTGTAAGCAGCCGTACCAGGTGGAATGAGTCTTGCTATCTCAATCCCTCTTGATATATCAGCCTCACCCTGAGAACGCGCCATGTCCAACAGTTGCTGGCTCCATCTGTCAATCGCTACGTCAACATCACTGCGTAAAATGCTGTTACGAGGGACTTGTTCTGCGATGTTAATCGCCTGTGCTAAAGCTTGTGGAGTTGCAACCAATGCTACTGCTCGCGCTCTCTTCCAATTTTCGCGATCGCGAATTTGTCCTCGCCAATCATTTATGGCTGCTTGGGCTTCACTTGAAAGCGCTCTTCCCGATGCAATCTGTTGGGCGGTGTTAATTGCAGCGGTGAGATCGCCATTTCTAGCTAATTCTCGTGCTTGTTCCAAATAAGGCTGGTCTTGAATGCGCTGGATTTTTGCCAGCCAAATACTAATTCTTCTTTGTGCTTCTGGGTATAATGCTCGACCGCGACGAATTTGATTTGCTTCAGCGATCGCTGCTTGTAAGGAGTTGATATCCTCAAACGCAGCAATCTCTTCGGCGCGTTCTAGAAAAGGTCTATCTTCAATTGTTTGAATCTCAGCAATCCAGCGATTTATTTCTTCTCTTGCTTCTTGGCTGCGGGGATTGCTATCGGGGACTTGTTGCGCTTCGGCAATCGCTGCTGTTAAATCGTTAATTGTTCCTTGGCTAGCCAGCATTCGCGCTTTTTCTAACTTGGAGACATCTTCAATTTCTAATTGCCAACGAGCAATTAGTTGTTGTGCTTTGTCGTAAATCGGTCTGGATGGATCGATTTGTTGGGCTTGCGCAATTGCTGTTTCCAGACCTGCAACATCACCTAGCCAAGCATTGGCTTGCGCTTCCGCCAAGGCAATAAAATCCTCAGTTTCCGACTGCAGTCCAGTACTCGGGGGAATTTTTTGGGCGATGGAGATGGCTTCCTCCGCGTTGCGTCGATCTAGCTTTTTCTGAGCTAAATCCAGCATCTTGCGTCCTAATTTTGGAATTGCTTCTTGAGCCTTATGATAGACGTAGCTATTTTTTCCAATTGATTCCGCCAGCTTGATAGCTTTGAGCAGGTTATCCACATTATCAGTTTGTGCCAAGCTTTCAGCTTTGATGAGCTTGTCACCATCTTCCCGAGCACTGGTAATCAGGCGATTTAATTCGTCGTATTTTATACTTGCCCAGAATTTATTATCTACTCGCAGCAATTTGGCGGCAGCCATAAATGCGTCGTGCCAGTGTTGTTCGCGCATTTCGTCTTCCGCCTTGCGGTAGATTCTTTCTGCCTCAGACCAAGTTGAGTTCCATTGGGCAATTTGGTCTTTTACTAGTGTGTAGGCGGGGAGGTCTTCCGGAATTTGATTGGCAGTGGCGATCGCTTCTTCTAGCTTGCCTGCTTGAAAACTATTATCTGCTAGTTTCAAAATATCTCGCGACCATTGTTCGATCAAACGGTCGATTTCTGCTCGTAAGGGATGGCTTTCTGGTAGTTGTTTAACTAGGGCGATCGCTTGCAGCAGGTCTTTGACTGTTTGCTTGGATGCTGCTAGTTGGGCACAATGTAGGCGCACCGACGCACTCGCCAACGGCCAGAAAATTGATGGGCAGTTGGGAGCAGATGGCAGCTTTAGTAGCATTGCCATTGACAGATATGCTATTGTACCGGGGACTAGTGTTAACACAAATGCCCACAGAACCCAACTTGTGAACAAGCCTGGTAATTTACCAGAGCCACGACCACCAGAAGGTGGTTGTTCAAAATTTCTTTGCTTTGAGTGTTTTAAATACTTAGAGTCAGAGCCATCAGCTGGTACACCAGACCCTTGAGTTTCACCGACCTGCCGTGTTTGAGATAATCTTGTCATTGTATCTAATTCTGTTGCTCTGCCTGGTGACCAACTTTCTGGAATATTCCGCTCTGTCATCTCTCACACCATCATAAATTAACAGCTATCTGCTCTCAATCGCTACTTCAGTTGTTGTCATCGTAACCTTCTCCCTAGGAAAAAGCTACCTCTTGCACTCTCTTACCTCCATAGATAGCATTGCCAACTCCAATTTAAGGTAGTATTTTATACTTTTATTGGCTAGCCGAAGATTCTGCCTGCAAATCAACAATCAGCTGAGCTAAGTGGTCACTACTTGCTTGGTAAACTGTGCCACAAAAATCGCAAGTTGCTTCTGCACCATCATCTTTTGTAATCATATCTTGCAGTTCTGCTTCTCCCAGCAATTTCAGTGCTCTTAAAACGCGATCGAACGAGCAACCACAGTGGAAGCGTAGCATTTGAGTTTCGGGAAATATTACTAGTCCCATATCTCCCAGCAAGTCTTGGAAAATTTCTGTTAAAGACTTGCCAGCTTGTAGCAAAGGAGTAAATCCTGTTAAAGCAGCAACTCGTGATTCTAAGATTTCTATTAAAGCTTCGTCCCTGGCTGCTTTCGGTAGTACTTGCACCAGTAAACCACCAGCAGCAGTTACTCCCTTAGGTTGCACGAATACACCTAAAACCACAGCTGAAGGTGTTTGTTCTGAAGTGACGAGGTAATGAGCCACATCATCTCCGATTTCACCAGAAACAAGTTCAACTGTACTGGAGTAGGGATAGCCATAACCAATGTCGCGAACGACATAGAGGTAGCCCTCACCAACTGCACTACCAACATCTAGCTTACCTTTAGCATTTGGAGGTAACTCAATTGTTGGATTTTCGACATAGCCGCGTACTGTGCCATCTAAACCTGCATCTATCAGTATACCACCCAAAGGACCATCACCTTTGACCCTGATATTGACTCTAGAGCCAGTTCGCTTCATGTTAGATGCCATTAACAAGCCTGCTACCATAGTCCGACCCAAGGCAGCGGTTGCTACATAGGAAAGCTTATGACGCTGTCGTGCTTCTTCTGTCAAACGAGTCGTGATTGCACCTACTGCACGAATTCCACCATCGGCTGCTGTGGCGCGAATTAACTGATCCGCCATGAAAAACCTTACATTTCTTTACAACACTTTTTCCATTCTAAGTTCACAGCTTGTAGAAAAGTAACCAAATATGAAGGGTAAGGGTGAAGGATATCCGTATTGGCAGAGAGCGGGTTTCCGCAAGCAGCTTGTGCACGGACTCCAGATTGATAATATGATGAACACAACAGACACATTCGACTGGAATTTATTCTTATTGAGATGATGTAATTATGTGGTAATTATGTGGGCAAGCTTGTCGCCTGCGTTGTGATGTTCTCCTTTCAAATCTGACAAACTCGGAACAAAGCAATTAAGTTATAGTTATTTAAATTATGTAATTTTATTTGTAGATTCATAAAAAAATAGCATTTGTGACCGTTACAACCGAAGCAAAGCAAAGATTATAGTATACTCCCCACAAGCAGGCGAAAAAACCATTCTTTATGAAGCCCACTCGGGATAGCCGCCCGGCGACTGGAGACAAAAGGCAATGCCAAATTC
>JANZYY010000542.1 GCA_026419705.1 Fischerella sp. | reverse complement strand
GCTTATGTGGGTGTTGGTTATCAATTTGTAGAGAGAGATGGCAAACCAACTCCAAGTGGTAACAAAAATGGTGTAGCAGTGGTTGCTGGAGTAGAGTCTGAAGTCGGAAAAAACTTCCTCGTTTATAGCAACACCACTGTAGGAATTAATGCTTACAAAAATAGCCCTGCTTCTGCTATTAGCATCAATGGTGGAGTCGGCTATCGCTTCAAATAAGACTTTTTGGCTGATCAAATAAGCACACAACAAAAAAGCCCACCATTATCGGTGGGCATACCTACGCAGAGATTAGTTTCTATGTGGATTTTTCTTATTACTTGTCGCTGAAAAATAAAATCTCCTCCAAAATCACCTGTAAGAACTAGAAGAGTAGTGTTAGCGCGTATCATTTTTCCATGCTAATAATTCATTTCAAAAATACCGATAACTATCACTTGTAATCATTTCAACGCTCATCTCACAATTAACCCCGGTGCAACCGGGGTTAATTTTTATCCAATTTCTGGCGCGAGATTTCCCTCTTTCCAAAAGGTTATCATCTGACTATAGTTACCTAGGAAACATTCGACTTCATCCTAGTGGAACTGAAGCTTTCTGATGAAATAATTTATCTTATAGTTAATCTATCATTTTGTCTACACAAGACTCCCGCGAGCAAACCCAAAAATCGGGAATTAACAACTAAAAAAAAGAAAAATTTAACAATTATTAAGTTAACAAATATTTATCTAATACGTAATTTTTTTAATCAAGATATTTCGGGTTTATCAAAAAGATTTTAATATTAAATCGCCCATTCTTTTAAGACGATATAAAGTTTTGTTTAGTAGTGCATAAGTTGATTTTGCAGACTCCTATTAACTACTAAAAAATATGCTTGTAATCACTCACTTAGGTAAAACTCCTTCAGTTGAGCGTCTAGTCAAGCTTTGGGCCAAACGCTATATGCCTGAGGTAGCCTCTTTCTACGATCCTCTCTCCTCAGATCAAAATCACAAAATCTTTAGTGAGTTGGTTAAAGTTGCTTCATTAGAGGGGCGAATCAGAACTGCCGCAAAATTGCACCAACCTTTGATAGATGTAAAATGCCGAATGGCTCTGACACAGGCGGAAATGTTTTACAAATATATCCCAAATATATTGGATTTTCAGGAGGCACTACGATTCGCAAAGTACGTTAGTAATATTTGTATAAAGCTATTAAATGTATATCAACAAGCAACACTGATTGCTCCCTCACAAACCTCGATGTGGGAAATACTTGACGTAGAGCAATTAGCTAAAGAATTGGAACCAATTCTGGTGGAATACCAAGAACAACACATAGCTTCTCATAATTGGCGTGCTCTTGGCTTTATTACTACATTGTGGAAATTTCACAATAAATCGCTTCTGCGTAGCTTAGCACCAATTGAGCAAGCTTTCTTCAATCCCTATCTCAAGTTTGTAGAGGAAGAAGTTTCCATTCCCTGGCGACGAGTTTGCGCAGCTGCTGCTAGGCATGAGCTAAGTTCTCCTACCTTCACCTTAGTAGAGCAAATGATACCTCTTGCTGATGAGATTGCACAAGTAGCTCACCATCGTTTAACACAATCATTTCCCAATTATTGTAGCCATACAGGTCGATTAACCGACAAAGATGTAACACATTCCTGTTTGCGCGACTTAATTATGTTTCAAGCCTACCTTTGGTTGTGTGTACTAGAAGAGGATATTGCACCCGTTGAACAGGAACTAGTTAAGTTGTGCGTAATGGTAATGCCCAGTATAGAAGTCAAATGGGAATTAATAATAGGATTGCTTCAACTGTTGATAGATGAAATTAATAGTTGTTTAACAGAAGAGCAGTTTTCAATATTACAACCTTATGTGTCAGGAATGCTTGACGCATTCTTTAAGGCACGTCTGTTGTTGGGAGCTACTGATTGATGGAATTTTCATGCTTCCAACAGGTGTAGAGTGCGATCGCCAGCAGTCGATACAAGCTCAAACTCAACATCACTTCGACAGCGAAAAATTAATCTAGACTTGGCTTGGTCAAAAGTAACAAATAACTGATAATTTCTTAAGTAGTATTGCTGGGTTTGTAAATTGTTACATCACTGAAAAACCCGGCTTTTCGTCATGTTAAGATTGAACTATTCTTCTCCATCCCGACCGGATTACTGGAATTAAAGCTCAGCCGAATGGGTGCTTCTAAATTCACGCTTCGGCACTTACCGATGCCTTATTGAGAATACTATAAAACTGCAATGGTTAAATCTGCTCCTCCCCCCATCGCCAGCCGTAAGCCTTCTAAAGTAGAAGCAATTAAGGAACGTAGTAATTTCTTGCGTGAACCTGTAGCCACGGAAATCCTTCAGGACACAAACCACTTTAGTGAAGATGCTGTACAAATCCTCAAGTTTCACGGCTCCTATCAGCAGGATAACCGAGATAATCGGATCAAAGGACAGGAGAAAGACTACCAGTTCATGCTGCGGACAAAAAATCCTGGCGGTTTTGTACCGCCGCAGCTGTATCTAACTTTAGATCGACTGGCTGATGAATATGGCAATCACACTTTGCGTGCTACTACCCGACAAGGATTTCAATTGCATGGGGTTTTAAAGAAAAATCTCAAGGCAGCAATAGCCGCTATTGTTAAAAGCATGGGTTCGACACTGGGAGCTTGCGGCGACTTAAACCGCAACGTTATGGCTCCTCCGGCTCCTTTCAAAAACAAGTTAGAATACAAATATGCTTGGGAATATGCTCAGAATATTGCTGACTTGCTGACACCGCAAACCGGTGCTTATTACGAGATTTGGCTGGACGGAGAAAAAGCCATCAGCGGTGAAGAAAATCCAGAAGTAAAAGCAGCAAGGCAACGCAATGGTACTGGGACTATTTTCCACGATCGAGAAGAACCAATATACGGCACTCACTATATGCCACGCAAATTCAAAACTTGCGTAACGGTTCCAGGTGATAACTCGATTGATTTGTATACCCAAGACCTCACTTTGGTAGTCATTACTAACACTAAGGGAGAATTAGAGGGATTTGATGTCTTTGCTGGTGGTGGTTTAGGACGGACGCATAACAAAGAAGAAACTTTCGCTAGAATGGCAGACCCGATTTGCTATGTAGCCAAGGAAGACGTTTACGATCTAGTCAAAGCCATCGTTGCTACTCAAAGAGATTATGGCGATCGCACAGACCGCCGTCACGCCAGATTAAAATATCTAATCCACGATTGGGGCGTTGATAAGTTCCGCTCAATGGTTGAGGAATACTTTGGCAAGCCATTAGAACCATTCCAACCACTGCCAAAGTGGAAATATCAAGATTTCCTAGGTTGGAATGAACAAGGTGATGGCAAGCTGTTCTTTGGTATTTCTATCCAAAACGGCCGTATTAAGGATGAAGGCAACTTCCAAATCAAAACTGCTTTGCGAGAAATTGTTGAGCAGTACAACTTGCCCATTCGCCTCACTCCCCACCAAAACCTTATCCTCTACGAGATCGAACCAGACAGCAAGCAAGCCATTGAAGAGATTCTCAACCGTCACGGTGTCGTTACCAATCCTAGTGACATCGACCAAATTGTACGCTACGCAATGGCATGTCCGGCATTGCCTACCTGTGGTTTGGCAATCACCGAATCAGAACGGGCTATACCGGGAATCTTAGAGCGCATTCGCGCTTTATTGAAGAAAGTTGGTTTACAAAATGAGCATTTTGTGGTAAGGATGACCGGATGCCCGAATGGTTGCGCTCGTCCGTACATGGCAGAACTCGGCTTTGTGGGTAGTGCTCCCGAAACTTACCAGGTATGGCTGGGTGGTTCACCTGTCTCTTATACACATCTCCGAGCCCACGA
>JANZYY010000541.1 GCA_026419705.1 Fischerella sp. | reverse complement strand
GGCTAGAAATGGGTTCCGGTAATAGTAAATCTTGGCAGGAGATGGGGCGCAAGTTAGCAGCAATGCACAAAGCTACCAGTCAAAACGGTTTTGGCTGGGATATAAATAATACAATCGGTTCTATACCCCAAATCAATACCTGGACATCCAACTGGGCAGAATTTTTTGGTAAATATCGCCTTGGTTATCAATTTCAGCTGGGAAGACAGCGAGGAGGTCGTTTTCCGCAAGCAGAGGAGCTGTTAAAAGCTATTCCCGAACTCTTAGCACACGATCCGCAACCTTCTCTGGTACATGGTGATTTATGGGGAGGTAACGCCGGATGCACTGTAGAGGGAGAACCAGTAATTTTCGATCCCGCTACTTACTTTGGGGATAGAGAAGTTGATATTGCCATGACCGAACTTTTCGGTGGTTTCCCCGCAGCATTTTATCAAGGTTACGACCAAGTGTTTCCTCTAGATCCAGGATATAAGCAGCGTAAGACTCTGTATAACTTGTATCACATTGTCAATCACTTCAATTTGTTTGGAGGCAGGTATGAATCGCAAGCTAACAGTATGATTGCAAGTATTTTGGGGTCTTAGCAACTTTTAGTGAAGTTGCCAAGGCAGCTTAGTAATTTTTCTATTTGAGTACATTCCTAACTAACATGCATAAGCACTTTTTTTGAAAGTGAGATACTATGCATGGTTTGCCTAATGCAACCTAGTGGACTGACACGACTAAAATCAGGCATAGGAATTCTACGACTGGGATGGGTCTCGCCTGTCCGGTGGAGGCTAGAAGCCCACGCTACCAGAGCCAATACAATTCAGTTAAGTTCAGCTCCCCCCGCATGGGGATCTGCAAACCTTGGAGGCGCCACGAGCAGTCAAAATTCAAGCGATTCAATTTTTAGTTCTCAATTTTTGGCGTTGCATATTTGCCGGATAATTTTATTTTCTCTTTTCATTGAAAAACTCAATTCTTGGTGTTCTTGGTGTCTTTGTGGTTCATTCTCCATCCCCATTTTTGCAACACCCAATTTTTCATTCTTTAGGGAGCAAAAAGCAGCAATGTTGGAGGAAACTAATAAACAAAACCTTTGCAACTATCAATGGAAATGAAGCTGTAGCCCGAGTAAATTTTAAATCAATTCATGCCAAAGATAGAGATTTTGTCGGACAGCAATTCACCATTCAGGTAGCACCAGCAGATTGTACTGAAGGCGATTAATCTGAAACCGCAGCTACTTTTGCGGGAACAAGAGCGGGAAAACTGGAATTTCTTTTTAAATTTACCAAACCCCGAGCGACGTCAACTGAAATTGAACTAGATTCGCCAACAACAACTGCAAGAACCATTGTTTGAATTTTCCGGTGCTTGTGCGGGTTGTGGCGACGCCTTATTTGAAATTATTAACACAACTATTTGGCGATCGCGCGATCGTTGCTAACGCCACAGGCTGTTATTCTATCTATAGTGGTAAAGTGGTAATTTGCCCACAACTCCTTGGACAAAGAAGGGTAAAAATCCCTTGCAGTTAGATATGCAACAGCCGAAGCAGTCACCAGAATAATCAATGTATCAAGAAAATCGCTTCAAAATGCTTGCAAAGAGCAAACCCGAACTTGCCAAAAACTTACTGCAACAAGCGCAAGCAGAAGTAAACGCACGTTGGCAGTTAGTTGTATGGGTACCTGGCAGCATGCCCAATCGGATAGAGTGATAATCTAAGAACTGGAAGACCACCCCAAACTCGTAGGCTGTTCGTAAACTCGCTTTAAGGTATTCACATCTCTTGGAGAAATTGGCGGCGGGTTGCGAACTTGAGAGAAGTATAATACATCACTTTCTAGCGGGCTATGTCCCCATATTCCCAAGGCGTGACCTAGTTCGTGGCGAGCAGCAGCTAAAAGGTATTTATCTGCTTGACCGGGACTTAATAGAATCGTAAAACGATGGTATAAAAATTTATTTTTACTATATAAATTGTAAGTAGCTTGGGCGGAACGCACACGGGGAAATCTACTGCCAGGAGAAGTTTGCAGAGGAGGAGCTTTGCGAATGATTGTGATATCAGCTATTTCCGGTTCTTCGATTACTTGTAAAGGTAAATAAGCGCTCCAATCACGGACAGCTTGTAAAACTTTGTTGACCCATGCTTGCGCTTGCTTGGCATCTATTGTTTTTGGTGTTTCTACGTAAATTTTAATGGGAAATTGGGACCAAATTAAGTAGCCTACTTGCGTGGGCGCAATTTGAGAGAAGTAGTCGCCACTGTTTGTACTATCTTGCCAGTTTGCTAGTGTCGGCGGTAGGGGATGGGATTTGGGGGGAGGTAAGGAGATAGGAAGAGGGGGAGAATACGAAGAGTTAGCAAATGACTGCACGTTAGTCAAGATAACGAGCAATCCTGTACTAATAGTTAATCCTATAATTGCTAGTAAACGTCGCCAAAGGAAAATTGCTGAGATGTTGGTTGTTGGTTGTTGCTGGTTAGTGGTTGCTTGTCTCCCCATCACCCCCAGAACCCGATCTCCCCATTCTTAATGAGGGAGCCAACCAGCACTCAAAACTACCGTTAAACCGAGAAAGACGACTGTCAGGGCCCACGTAACTCGATTCAACGTGTTTTCCGCACTTTTAGTACTGCTAAACAACTGAGCTTGACCGCCAANGGCGCCGATGCCATCTCCTTTGGGACTATGCAGTAACACTAAGACTATCAAAGCGATCGCCGAAAAAACCCAAATGCCTTGTACGATGTTAGAAACGGTCATAGTAGCAGTGTTGTTATGAATTAGGAATTAGGAATTATGAATTATGAATTGTGTTAAATTCTCATTCATAATTCACATTATTAACTTTTTAGAGTCTAACTTCCACAGGAGCGCGAGATAATTTTACTTCATACTCTGTTGGTTGCAGCAGCGATCGCCCTGTCATTTCTGGTGGCTGAGGCAGCTGTAAAATCTCCAAAATCGTAGGGGCAATGTCAGCTAACTTGCCATCGTTTCGTAAGGCAACATTTCCGCCATGTCCAGGGATTTTGGCTTGTTCTCCTTCCACCACGATCAAAGGGACTGGATTGGTAGTGTGAGCTGTCCAGGGGTTTCCCTTCTCATCGATCATCTGTTCGGCGTTACCGTGGTCAGCGGTAATAATTGCTGTACCTCCAGCTTTGCTCACACTTGCCAGCAGCCGTGCTAAGCAGCTATCCACAGTTTCTATGGCTTGAATTGTAGCTTCCATCTTGCCTGTGTGTCCGACCATGTCTGGGTTGGCATAGTTAATCACAACTAAGGAGTAGATTCGCTTTTCAATAGCTGCTACTGCTACGTCTGTGACTGCTGGGGCTGACATGGCTGGTGCTTTATCATAGGTAGCAACCATCGGACTGTTTACTAGTTCCCGGTCTTCTCCTGGGAAAGGTTCCTCTAGCCCGCCATTAAAAAAATAAGTAACATGGGCGTATTTCTCAGTTTCGGCGGTGCGAAACTGTTTGAGACCGTGCTGAGAAATTACTTCTCCTAAAATATTACTCAGATTTTGCGGTTCAAAGGCAACCTTTACTGGTAATTCTGGGTCGTACTGCGTAAAGGTAACAAACGACAGTGGCGTTATTAGCTGTCTTTCAAAACCGTTAAACTCTGGATTGACAAAAGCGTGGGTGAGTTGTCTGGCACGGTCGGGACGGAAGTTAAAAAATATTACTCCATCTCCTGGTTTTATCGCTCCGGGCGCAATTCTGATAGGGGCGATGAACTCATCTGTAACACCCTCTGCGTAGGATGTTTGCAAAACTTCCACAGCAGAATGACTGTTGCTGGGACCTTCTTGTGTCATCACATCATAGGCGCGTTTAGTCCGATCCCAACGGCGA
>JANZYY010000540.1 GCA_026419705.1 Fischerella sp. | reverse complement strand
GTACAATAACCTCAGAGAAGCTGCGTATCTACCATAACGAAAAAAGTTGAGCGATCGCAGTATGATGAAAGGAGCTTTATTAAAATTGACAATTATCAACCCTAGACCTTTAAGCAAGCGCCAAAAGCGATTTTTTGGGACTGCAGGAGCATAATAGGTATGTTTTAACAAGTTATAAGTTTCTACATCTGGATGAAATTTCGAAGCATCATCTGGTGGATAACCATATATGTGAACTTCATGTCCACGATGAATTAAGCCAGTAATTTGGTTGAGAATAAACGTTTCAGATAAAACCGGGAACTTGTTTACAATAAAGGCTATTTTCATTTGAATTTTTGACAGCTTACCAGCTGTTTCAATTTTGCCATCAGAACTTAAATCTGATTTTTTGTTTATCTATAAGCTTAATGATTTTTGTGCTAAATGAATATTCTTCCAGATATTTTTACAGTCTTTTCAAAAAAAATCCGGAAATTGCAAACTTTTTTTTAAATTAAATAATTTACTGCTCTTGATAGAGCAAATGCAAACAGAATCAGGTTAACTGCGTTGTTACAAAATTGCCGATTAAGCAAAATATGCTCTTGTAAACTTATGTTAATTTTTGTAAAAACTATATTTTATATAGAGAGAAAATTTTGGATGACTACATGAGTTTTTGATGACAACAAAGAAAAAGCAGATTTCAGATGGGCAAGTAAAACGGGAATATTTTCATACTTAATTTGTGAGAAAATTCTCATCTTTATGAAAATTTTCTCATGCAGAAAATAGAGAACTGATAACTCTTTAAGAGAACACCAGAAAAGGGATTTTCCCGTGATTGATGAGCTTGAAAACTTACTTTCACCTCTGATGAGAAAATTTGGCGATCGGATAATTTACCCACCAATAAAATTTCTGATGTTGCTGAATCAAAATATGACCATCTGTAATGGTAAGAACGGTATTCACCTCAGACTTCCCTACGGGAAGTCGCCCTGTAGTGGTCTATTGATAGCTACGATCTAGATCGGACAAGTAACTTTGCTGGAATGAATCTCTATGTCTGCTCTCACAGAAAAAATTCTCTCCCAACTACCAGGGGATGTTTTAGGAGGACTGCGTCGCAGCGATCGCGTACTAGCATCGATTCGAGCAGGTAAAGCACCAGTACCGGCGGTAGTCAAACAAAGTCAGCACGATTGTGGTGTTGTAGATTGGGATGTTCTAATTTGCGGTGGAACTTTGGGCATTTTAATTGGTTGCGCCCTAGCAGTACAAGGAGTGCGGGTGGCGTTAATAGAACGGGGTAATTTGCGGGGAAGGGAGCAAGAGTGGAATATCTCCCGCAGAGAATTACAAGTGTTTTTAGATTTATCTTTACTAACAGATGCAGAATTAGAAAAAGCGATCGCCACAAAATATAATCCAGCCAGAGTCCGCTTTGGTAATGGTCCGGAAATTTGGGTAGAAGATGTATTGAATATAGGTGTAGATCCAGTGTATTTACTGGAAACTTTGAAACAGCGATTTCTTGCTGCTGGCGGAAAGCTATTTGAAAACACACCTTTTGTAGAAGCGGTAGTCCACCCAGACGGAGTAGTGGTAAACAACCAATTCAAAGCCAAGTTATTAATTGATGCAATGGGACACCTTTCCCCTATCACGCAGCAAGCACGACAGGGGAAAAAGCCAGATGCACTTTGCTTAGTTGTTGGTACCTGCGCTCAAGGTTTTCCAGAAAATCATACCGGCGATTTAATATTATCTTTTACACCCATTCAAAACCAGTGTCAGTATTTCTGGGAAGCATTTCCAGCTAGGGACGGTAGAACTACTTATATGTTCACCTACATGGATGCAAATCCACAACGCCCAGGTTTAGAAGCTTTGTTTGAGGATTATCTGCACTTGCTGCCAAAATATCAAAGCGTAGAATTGAGCCAGCTGACATTTCAACGAGCGCTATTTGGTTTCTTTCCCTCCTATCGCCAAAGTCCACTGCAAACTCCTTGGAATCGCATCTTACCAATTGGAGATAGTAGCGGTAGTCAATCTCCCCTCAGTTTTGGAGGCTTTGGTGCAATGGTGCGTCACTTGGGGCGTTTAACCCAAGGGATTTATGAAGCACTGCAAACAAATCAACTATCTGCCAAAGCGCTAGCACTACTACAACCATATCAGCCAAGCTTGAGTGTTACTTGGCTATTTCAAAAAGCAATGAGTGTTGGTGTAAATCAAAATATTGCTCCCGATCAAATTAACCAATTGCTATCAGCCGTATTTGGAGAAATGCAACAATTAGGGGAACCAGTACTCAAGCCATTTTTGCAAGATGTAGTACAGTTTTCGCCACTAACACAAACATTGGTAAAAACAAATTTAGCACATCCAGAGATAGTTATCAAAATCATGCCACAACTAGGTTTAGCAGCTTTATTAGATTGGATGGTGCATTACGGAAATTTAGGGATTTATTCTGCATTGTTTCGGTTAAGTCAAATTTTAGAACCTTGGGAAAAAAATTTACCCAGCGTTACTAAATACTATTGGCATCGCTGGGTTGATGCTTGGAAATATGGTTCTGGTAATGATTATTGAAAAGACACAGATCTGCGACTTCTTAAAAAAGTTGCCGATCTTGTTTTTGTTTTATCTGAATCACTAACCTTTACTGATTAAAACAAATCCCCGTGTTTGACCTGACACCGAATCAGTAGTGTTCATTGCCTTCCATAAATCTGTTGTCTTTACCCAAACTGGCGGATATTTGTAACGGGAAACATCCATAATTAAGAATCTATCTGTTTGTTCATTGTAAGCAGCTAAGGGGGAAATGTGACCGCCTTTTTCCTGCCCGATTTCTTTACGCAAATAATTAACTAAAACAAAATTTCCAGGCTGTTTTAAATTTTCTGCTGCTTGTTTGCGAAAATTTTCTAAGTTTGTATCTGCAGCATGATAAACTTGTACCTTAACACCATAGCTTGCTAATAGCTGCCCCATTTGATCTAGGGTTATTCCCATGCGAGCAACAACTTCAGGACTGATGATTTTTCGGGTTGCTGGGTTATTAAAAAAATTTTCTTGGGTAAATAGGCGGTAAGGCTTATACTCTGGTGCTTCTGGTGCAGGGATTCCTAAACTGTTCAACACCATTACTATACTGGCAATCCCACAATAAGCTTGATTATTTTGAGTTACAAACTGGGTGCTAAGAGGAAAAAAGTCTTGTCGTGAACGACTTTCAATTAATAACTTTTCACCCTCTGGTGTGGTAAAACCAATCAATTTGGGAGACAAAGTTAGAGTCTGGGCAATAACGCTACTACCAGTAACATACGCTCCTAAAATTAATGCTTTGATAAAGACTTTAAGAGTTTTAAGTACATAATGTCTCATCTGATTATTCCCAAATAAACAAAAATAAAAAAATCTGTATTCTTCTGTTCGCAAACCTATAATTTTTTAGCTTTTCTAAACTCACTGACAACTTCTTTAATATCACGTAACTCTCCCTCTACCAGATAATTCAATTGCCGCATTTCGTCAGCAGAAATACGCCCAGCAAGCTGGGATATGGCTTTTCGTAGTTGCGGATATTTTTTCAATGTTTCTTTTCGCACAATTGGAACAGCTTCATAAGGAGGAAAATATTGCTTATCATCGTTTAGCACCGCCAGATCTAAACGGGCAATTTGTGCATCGGTTGAGTTGCCTGCTACTATGTCTACCATGCCTTGTAGTAGTGCTCTATACATTAGCCCCATATCCATTAAGCGGGGTGGTTTTGCAAACTTTAGTCCGTAAGCCTTTGACAATCCACGTAATCCATCTTCGCGTTCGACAAACTCATAGTAGAATCCTCCTTGCCACTGGGGTGTATAT
>JANZYY010000539.1 GCA_026419705.1 Fischerella sp. | reverse complement strand
TTTCTGCCCATGATGCTTTGCTATACGTTGGAGTTGATCGTGAGTTTCAGGGAGTAATTTATTACACAGATCCACTCCGTCCAGAAAGTGTGGCAGTCATCCAAAAACTACAAAAAGTATATGGTATGGAAATTCATCTGTTAACAGGAGATAGCCAGCAAAGGGCGATCGCCGTTGGCAGCGAACTTGGCATTCCTCTGTCGAGAGTCCATGCTGAGGCATTTCCAGAACAAAAAGCCGAAATTATCCGGAAACTACATGAATCAGGGAAAACAGTAGCGTTTACGGGTGATGGCTTAAATGATTCAGTGGCTCTTGCTTATGCTGATGTTTCTATCTCCTTTGGAGCTGGTTCTGATATAGCAAGAGAAACAGCTGATGTTGTCCTTATGGATAACAATTTAACCAGTTTTTTAGAAGCAATTGCAATCGCCCGCCAAACCAAAGCAGTGATTCAGCAAAATATTGGTTTGTCAGTAATTCCCAACCTAGTAGCTTTGGGACTAGCAACAGCGGTAGGATTACACCCATTAGCAGCTACAGTTGTTCACAATGGTTCGGCGATTGCTGCAGGGTTAAATGGTTTGCGTCCTCTCATGCACCAAGATCCGCCTAGAAATTCACTTCATTAAATATTGAGAGTCTTGCAAAAAGTAAGTGGTTATGCAAGTGAGAATACTAAAGATTAAATTGGTAGTGATAAAATGCTTCATCTTTACTGAAACCAGCTTGCACCAAACAAGGAAGTTATTATTCTCCGTGAACCAAAAGAAGTTAAGCATTTTTTGCAAAAGATTTCTTCATCATTCTCCAGCCAGTAACTGTCTTCTAAAGCTGGTTGTATTTGTGTTAGCAAATTTTTAAGGAAATATGGTACAGCTTACCTATTACTTTTATTCACAGAAATTGCCTATCACCTTAAATCCTGCCCAATAGTAAGGGTGATTGTAAACCTTTTTATCTGCTGGCATTTGACTACTTCTATACATTTCTGTTGCTAAAAGTGCTTTAATTCTTAATCCTTCTGGAGGTAATTGATGTAGTAAATCTTCATACCATTTTGTCAATTCACCAGCAGTTAATTCTTTGAGCCATGCTATTACTTCTGCTAGGGCGGTAGTTACTGATTGATTGAGCTTGATTCTTTGATAAAATTCTATCATGACCAAAGTAGTGGCGGTTGATTCTACTGTCCACAGGCTGCTGACTAGATGAGGAATTCCCAGAGTCAGCAAACCACTTACTAAACCCACATATTCGGTGGTGAGAGTTTGGGGAGAAGTTACGGCGGTTTCACCACCTGAAATGGTAATTAGTTTGTAATTGAGTGGCGGATTTGCCCGAATTTCTGCCAGGGTGATTTTCTGTTGATTTGCTAATACTAATTCTGATTGTTCTGGTTGACTCAAATTATCAGTTAATTGTCCGATAAAATGAAAGATATTGTAGTCATTGAATAGAGCATTTTGCACTTGCTGTTTACTAACTTGTGATTCTTGGACGCGTTGATAATTCTTGAACATCCGGCAAATAACTTCCGCTTCAATTTTGGCAAATTTCAGTTTGGAATAGCCTGAAATGTTAGGTGGTTCGACACTCAAAAGGAATTTTTCGGCTGTCTTTTCTATAGGTTCTGATTGCAGAGATAATCCAATACGAACGCTTGGTAGGTAGGTGATGATGAAATTATCTGTATTTCGAGCGGAAGAACACAAGTGGAAAAGGGCATGCAGGGGAAATCTATGCAAGTCACGGTGGGGAATTAAAATCAGGTGAGTGATGTCTTCGAGTTCCTGGATAATTGCAGAGATGTTGAGGATTTTCTGGAGTTGCAGAAGCCTTTGTTCCATGTTCAAGTACCAGGAATGCTTGCTTTTGTTTTGTTCGTTTTCTGTAAAGTTGCGATATTCCTGGTATTGTTGATTCCATTGTTCTACCCAATCTTCAAATTCAACTAAGCGTGCTACTGCTTCTGGTACGGGTAATTCGTCAATTGAAGTAAAATTGAGGACGGGTGTAAAGATGGGAATTGGTTCTGGGGATTTGTACTTGATCGCAAAAGTGCGAAGGGTGCAAGGGCTGATATGCCAGTAAATGATAGCGGTTGTGGGATTGAGTAGTTGGTGAACTTCATTGTAGCTAGGTGAGACAATTTCATCTTTCCAACCATGAAGCAGCCAAGTTAGACAGGCGTTTTTACCGTATTCGGCGATTTCCCAGGCTCGTGCCAATTCTCCACACTGTATATCTATATCAACTGCTAACTGTCTCAAGCCTGCAAATTTCAGAGCCAGTTGTTTTTTACTTTCATCACTGCGAGTGGTTTCATTTAATAAACTTGCTAATAAAGAGGTGGCGTGTTGTTGGTAATGTTGTGCTTGTACTGTTTCTCCCAAAACCACAAGCGTTTTGATCAGATTTTGCAAAACTTCCAGATGCAACAAAGGAAATGCTTCTGCTGTTAGGGTTACAAGTGCTTGTTCGTATGCAGTTGCAGCTTGCAGCCAGTGATGGCGGGGTGTAGGATGTCTTTTACCTTGGTCGTAATAAGTATTGCCAATCGCCGTATGCAATCTTCCCCAACCTTCTGGGTGGGTGTGTTGGCTAATATATTTCAAACCTTCCTGATAACTTGCTAGTTTACCGCGATCGCCACGTTCGTTGAGCGTGTGATTGCTGCTAGCTATCACACTGGACATATTATTCTGCCATTCAGATGCAATTGCATTTCCAGCAGCATTACCTCTACCTAGCCAAGCTTCCCAGTAGTCTGGTTTAATTTGCAAAGCCCGATCGTAGGAAGCGATCGCTTCTTCAAATTGTCCTAAATAAAACTGTGCTACACCGCGGTTATACCAAGCTAGATGGAAGTCGGGGTTGATTTCTATCGCTTTGTCGTAAGAGACTAGTGATTCTTCTCGGCGTCCTAAATTATCTAACGCTACACCTCGGTTGAACCAGGTTAAATAGAAATTGCGATCGATCGCGATCGCTTTGTCCCAAGAGGCGATCGCGTTTTCCCATTGTCCCAAACTCGCTAGCAGTACACCCCGGTCAATCCAAGCTTCATGGAAGTCGGGTTTAATTTCTGTGGCGCGATCGTAAGCTGCGATCGCATCTTCCTTTTTGCCTAATTTCTCTGTTGCACTTGCCAAAGCATACCAAGCTTCATAGCATTCAGGGTTAATTTTAATTGCTTGATGGTAATTGGCGATCGCTTCTTCCCAGCAGCCTAGATGAAATTGCGCTACTCCTCGCCTATACCAAGCTAAATCAAAGTCGGGATGAAATTCGAGGGCTTGGTCATAGGAGAAGATCGCATCCTGATTTTTTCCACCTTCAGCTAGCGCCATTCCTCGCAGATACCAAGTTTCAGGGTCGTGGGGTTGCAATTCCAGTGAGGTGTCGAAACTGGAAATAGCCTCGATCCAATCACCCAATTTCAACTGCATCAAACCTCGTCCAGACCAAGCTTCGTGGTAGTCACTTTTCAATTTTAAAGCGGCGTCAAATGAGGCGATCGCTTCGACAAAATTTCCTAATTCACCTAGTGCTGCGCCTCTGTTATACCATCCTTTATAAAAGTCGGGTTTAATTTCAATGACTCGATCGTAAGAGGCGATCGCTTCGGTAAAATTTCCCAAATAAAAGAGTGTCAAACCCCGGTTAAACCAATACTCATAAGCATCAGGACGCATTTGTATTGCTTTGTTATAAGATATTAGCGCTCCTGAGAGATCGCCAATCTTAGCTTGTTGCAGACCTTGGTAAAACCATTCTTCTGGTCGGATACTATTGCTGCTCGACTGATTGCTCAGTACCTCAATGGGGTCATGGGGCTGTCTCTTATACACATCT
>JANZYY010000538.1 GCA_026419705.1 Fischerella sp. | reverse complement strand
GCCGGCAGCTAGCAAGGGGAGTCTGTTATCAGGGTGCATCTACCACTTCTATGTTCTCAGACAAATTAGTATGTTCCGGATAAATTTGCGAAAATGGGGATTAGTCTATGAAAACAACAAAAAAATCCCCCAGCAGCAAATCACCAACAAGGGGAGTTAGTTATCTGCTTACATCTACCAGTCCCGTTTTTTAGAACAAATCAGTCCATGCCGAATAGACTTTGGCAAAAGTCACGGCGATAATTATTTCCCAGAGATCGGGGAAATAGCTCGTGGACACGCAGCAACTTTACTAAACAGTAGAGTGTCTGTAATGCATGAGGAAGGTTCTGTTTTCGCCATTTTGGTATTGACTGTTGAGTATTGGGTACTAGGACTAGTCTCCAGTACCCTTTCATTAGGCAGTCACATTCAAAACAAACAAGACCCTAGGGTCTGTTTTCAAGCCCTAAGTGGTGCCATTCTAGATTTTGCGAACCTCTATTATCCTCCTTGGAAAATACCAGACGCAAAATTACCTTGCCCGAACGCCTGGGTACACGCATCTAATACGTGATCCAGTTTTGGTAAATTTCAGGGGACAGAAAACCAACTAGGAAAGAATTTATCAGGTACATCTACAAAATTAAGTCTTCCGAGTGTAATCATTATCCTCAGGAGAAATTTTGGTGAATGGGAGCTAATTTTTTGTTAAAAATAGAAAAACCTATTGATACCAGCCAAGCCGGGGAACTCAATGTCAAGGTGCATCTATCAATAGCAATGTTCCAGGAAAAGCTAACACCATCCGGATTAAAGTTGTAGATGTCGCTTGGCGGTAAAACACTCAAATCAGAAACATCTGAGTTGCAAGATGCATCTAAATGTATCAGAAGAAGCGAAACATCGACTGGAAACTTTCGCGTTTCAAACCGGATCTAAGAAACAGGAGAAATTGTGACCCAGGAATTTCACATTTCCGTAACCCCAGTAGGGCAAAATGACTACTTGGTGCGGACGGAACAAGTCGCGCCTGGGGTGCCGTTGGCAGAAGAACTGGTGACTTGGCCTGTAGCCGATTGGTTGACGGCTGCTGGACATTTAATGAATGACCCGTTGAAGTTAGTGTTGCAGGGAGATGCAATCGCGCGAAACTCTCTGAACTTGGTAGCTTTGGGTCAGCAATTTTATAACGAGCTGTTTCAAGGCACTCTCAGAGATAGTTGGATGACTGCCCAAGGTATTGCTCAAAATCGCCAACAGGTTTTGCGCCTGCGTTTGGGACTCAAAGATACTAGGTTGGCACGTTTACCTTGGGAAGTAATGCACGCTGGCGATCGCCCAGTTGCGACAGGACCTTATATAGCTTTTTCTCGCTACCAAAGCGGAATAGGGGGGACATCTCGTCTGCCATCAACAATGTCGATGCCGCTAGAAGAAGACGCGATCAAAGTGTTGATGGTGATCGCTTCCCCCACCGATCAAGTTCGCCTGCATCTACTTGCAGAAGAAGCCGAAAAACTACGAGACTTGCTAAACATTCAGTCACCACACGGTACTGGAATTAAACTCTCTGTGTTAGAACAACCAGGACGGGAAGAATTAACGCAAGCCCTAGAACAAGGAAGGTATCACGTTCTTCACTACTCCGGTCACAGCAATGTCGGGCCGAATGGCGGCGAAATTTATCTTGTCAGTAGCAGAACTGGTTTGACCGAAACCCTGACAGGTGACGATTTGGCAGGCTTGCTCGTCAATAATAATATCCAAATGGCTGTGTTTAACTCCTGCTTGGGGGCTTACGCAGCAACCTCCGACGAAAACGAGGAGACGGGTGAACGTAACTTAACAGAAAGCTTGGTGAAACGGGGTATCAGAAGCGTTTTGGCTATGTCAGAACGCATTCCCGATCAAGTAGCACTAACACTGACACAATTTTTTTACCACAATCTTGCTCAGGGATACCCGGTGGATATGTGTGTTAGCCGGGTACGCCAGGGATTAATTACTACCTATGGTTCGCACCAGATGTACTGGGCGCTACCAATACTATATCTACACCCTGAATTTGACGGTTATCTCAACCCCAGAGTTTACCAACCCGCAAGTGGAGAACTTTACAACAGCGATTATGATTCAAGTTTGACTGCAGCGCCAGCAAGATACCCAGTGACGACAGATGATACCAACATGCCTTTACCCATCGACGATATGATGGCTTCGGGTTTGACACAAGGTTCTTCCGAGTCAGACTGGTTGGGTGAAGATACTTGGGGCGATTTGGTAGACGAAATAGAGTATGATGACCCAAGCTACGCAGAAGATTCTGCATTCGTTTCAGATCTGTTTAGTCAGCTAGGTAACCCAAAAGTTCCCAACGAACAAACTTCAATGACTGCGGAACTAGTAAATCAGGAGAGAGAAGATAGTCTTCATCATACGGAAGATATGCTTTCGCTGTGGAGTCAATTTCCAGCAGATGCTGAGAGCAAGCAAATTGCACCAGCGTATGATGAACTGGTGGTTGATGATAATTCAGGCGTAGACTGGCAAAGTACTTTACCTTCATCAACTGAAATTACTGTATCTGGAAAAGCTGCTTCCAGACGACACGCTCGAGACCAATTTTGGTCTAAAGTTGGTGTTGTGGGAGTTAGTGCGATCGCAGTAATTGTCGGCTTGAATTGGTGGTGGCAAAATCAAAGAGTGTCAAGACCATCCAACATGCCAGTAGTTTCGACAAAGTCTCCACCTGGGCAAAATACTCCACAAGTCAATTTAAAGACAGATGCAACAGGAATTATCACTACCTACGCTAGCGAAAAATTGAGCAGTGGTGACTTACAAAATGGCCTTTTAGCAGTGGAGGAACTTCTTAATCGCAATGCTCTTCCAAACGCTAAGATAGCCCTGGATTTTGTTCTCCAGCAGCACTTGAGCGATCCGCTTGTCAGCTTTTTAAAAGGGCGGTTAGCATGGCAGGCTGTCCAAACAGGAGACAAAACATTTAGCATCGATGATGCTCGTCGTTACTGGGAAACTGCTGCCAAAGCCAAACCAGATTCGCTTTTATATTCTAATGCTTTGGGTTTTGCTTATTATGCAGAAGGCAATCTCAATCGCGCCAATGATTCTTGGTTTAAGGCTTTGAATGCAGCAGTCAGACAGCATAATCTATCTGCCAATTCTGCAGGATTACCCCAACCCAAGCAAGTAACCCAAGATGCTTTAACAGCTTATGCAGGCTTAGCGATCGGGCTATATAAATCTTCCCACAATCAGCCAAACGGGAAACGAGAGCAATATCTAAATGAAGCAATTAAGTTACGGCAAATGGTAATAAAAGACGATCCGGTTAATTTCCAAATGGAGCGACTGGCTAATAATTGGCTATGGCCTGAGGAGGCTATTAAAGATTGGAAATCTCTTCTGCAAGTAAATGGAGAAGTAAATTAAATTTACAAATATTTTGGTTATGCTTTGAAATTGGATCTTTATTAGTGACAATACTCTTTGTCCGCGATCGCTTCTATTTAATAATCGTTGATTAAACTTAGTATGCAATGTGCATGCAATGTTTCTCAGATCCTGGATGACGGACATTTTGCTCATCTAGTCATCAATCTAGCCATCCATTTTTAAACTTTAGCCGCAGCAGGTGTTGGCAGATAAACTTTCAATCGTTTCAACATCACTTCCCGTGCTTGCATTGCCAAAGTCTCATCTAGAGGTGATAGTGCAATTGGCTGTTGATACTTTAACCGTAACGCTGTTTGAATTAACCAATCAGCAACAAAAGGATTTTTTGGCAAGAGGGGTCCATGGGAATAGGTAGCAATGGCATTTTGATAAAATGCTCCTTCCGTGCCATCTTCACCATTGTTGCCCAGGCCATAGACCTGTCT
>JANZYY010000537.1 GCA_026419705.1 Fischerella sp. | reverse complement strand
TCTAATGCCCGCTCAAATTCCTCTACCCATTCATCCACACCCCGTCGCCAATCTAAGCGGTTGGCATGATAAATTGCTTCTGCTAAATCTTGTTGTTGGCGGTAGTATTGCTCAAGTACCTGATGAGCCTGCTGAGTAATTTCGTTATCGCCTTCGTAGTTGAGGCGGCGTAATAAATCGTGGATGCGATACCAGTCCTTTCCTCGTGCTTGTACCTTCCACACAAAGGAAAATTCTGTGAGGATTTGAAAACTGGGCTTGGTGGCATGAAAATCCAACTCTCTGCCCAACATGTCGTAAATCTCATAGTTAAAAGCCCGACATGCACTTAAGGCGTGTACGGCACGGCAAATTTCCCGATTGACATATTTCAGCAGGCGGTTAGTTAACTGTTTCGCCTTCTCCGCCAAAGAAGCATTGATATCAAGTCCCTCAAATTGCTCATTGACACCCCTCCCTGGTTGCGGGGAGGGGCTGGGGGTGGGGTTCACCCGCAACAACACATCCGCACTCAAACCCAGCAAAAACGGATGCACTTCATTTTCAGCAACACTGGCATAAGCAATGGCAGACTGTCGTAAAGCCTCATCGCTAATTCCAGCGCGTTGCAAATACTCATCCGCATCAGCTGCACAGAGATGATTGACTAACTGAGTATCCAAATATTCTTGGGGAATAGAGTAATTGTCAGCTTCCTGCCAGCGTGGTGCTTCTCGTCCAGCAACTACTGCTACAATACCTGATGAGAGTTCCAACTCTGCCAGCAAATACCGCAGCCACTCATCTCGTTGGAAATACAGCGTATTCGATAAGTCGCGCTGTATACCCCAAAAAGCTTCGTGAGTATCAAAAAACAAGACTATTCGTTCTGGTTTTTCTGGTGTCTTGGGACTGGACATTGCCGCATTCAAATCTTGCGCCAACAGTCGCGGCAATTCAAAAATTAACTCTGTGTCCACATCCATTTGGCGAATTTCTTGTACATCTTCTTCTTTTAACCCTCGCTGCTGCAAGTAGAGGTAAAAGTTTTCACCCAGATGCTTGGAAAAAATACTCAGCACTGCTTTAGCGATCGCCACCCAAGATGTGTTACTCACCGCGTTAACAATTTCCACTAACAATTCAATTTCTTCTTCGGGAAACAGTTCTTTCAACTTCTCTGATGAAAGCCGATGTTTTTGATGTAAATACCAAATACAGGCAAAGTCATACAGAGGAAAGCGCAGACGGTAATTTAATAATTCTCTCGCCGCTCTGGAAAGATTTCTTCGCAGCATCAACAGCCCGTAAAATGGGTCTTGAGGTTTGTCATCTCCATTCGGTGGTAGTCCAAAATCCTGTAGAATTGCTGGCACTGGGGTAAATTCCCAAGTATCTGCAAATTCAATGTATTCAACAATCTCAGCTTCTGTTTTTAGCTTCAATCCCTGCCAAATATCTGAACGCAATCGCTTACAACACTTTTCCCGCAAAAACTTTAACAACAGCGATTTGCCGTTACCCCCATCCCCATAAAAACACAGGATGTTTTTTGAGGCGGGATCGTCATTTAAATATCCTGCAAAGTGACGGGCTAACTCATAACGGTCTGTAAACAACTGTAAAGCGCGGTTGCCATCTGTGAGCGATCGCTTTCTGTAATTAATACTCATGCCAGCAGAGAGCGGGTGGTGGGAGTTTTGTTTGGATATATACTACTCAATATAAATAAATATGCATCTGGTGCTTCCACAGGAGTAGTTATCTGTGCAGCCGGACTTACTGGGCTTGGAAATAACTAAAGGGGAACTGAGACGTTTGACCGGAATAAATCCAAGTAACGTCCTCCGACCTGGGATGATGGCAAATCGCGAACAGCGATTGGGATTTTTGATGAAAGAAGTGCGGGTAACGCTGCTGTTGAGCCTGATAATTACCGGGTTGATTTATGGGTTGATTATTCTGCCTACGATGGGTTCCGCCATTGGGTTGGGCATCATTTTGCTAATTGTAGTATCGCTGGCAGTGGTAATTGGGCGTTGGCTGTGGCGGCGTTTCACCTATTCCAAAACACTAATAAATCTTTTAAATGAAGTCGATAGATATCACGCAGTTATTCAAGCGATAGATTATCTTGACCAAATGGTAGCATCTGGCAACTTAGCAAGTAATATTAATGATAGAGAAACTGCGATCGCCGCACTGCAATTTACCAGAGAAGATATAGTTCGTGCTTTGAAAATCGAGCGACTTTTACGAGATAATAAAAAGCTGCTTGCTGACAACCAAGAGTTATTTAACAATAATTTAGCCAATCTGCAAGCCTTACAAATTAGCACTCAGGCAAGCGAATATGCTCAAACTTTAAATCAATCGTTGCAGATTGACTTAGACGTGCAGTCCCAGATTGGAAAATTACAACAGTCGCTCCGCTAATACAAAGATGACTCTCAAACCAAAAATAATCGTTCTTGATGATGATCCCACGGGTTCTCAAACAGTCCACAGCTGCTTGCTACTGATGCGTTGGGATGTGGAGACGTTACGCCAAGGGTTGCAAGACGATGCACCGATTTTCTTTGTGCTGACAAATACTAGGGCGTTACCACCAGAATCGGCTGCATCTGTCACCAGGGAAGTTTGTCATAACTTAAAAGTGGCTTTAGCTGCTGAGAACATTCAGGATCTTCTCATCGTCAGTCGTTCTGACTCTACTTTGCGTGGACATTACCCAATTGAAACCGATGTGATTGCTGAGGAAATCGGTCCTTTCGATGCTCATTTCCTCGTCCCGGCATTTTTTGAAGGGGGACGTATCACTCGCGACAGCATTCACTACTTAATTATTGATGGTATACCTACACCAGTACATGAAACTGAGTTCGCTCGCGATTCTGTGTTTAGCTACCATCACAGCTATTTACCCAAGTATGTTGAAGAAAAAACAAAAGGACGTATTGATGCGGACTCTGTAGAAAGATTTTTACTAGCAGATATCCGCGCTGGTAGCTTAGAACGCCTCATGAACCTGAGTGATAATCAATGCTGTGTTGTCGATGGGGAAACTCAAGCAGATCTGGATCGCTTTGCACAAGATGTTTTAACAGCAGCAAGTCAAGGTAAACGTTTTTTATTTCGCAGTGCTGCCAGTATTTTAACGGCTTTAGCTGCCTTACCTCCCCAACCAATCGCCCCCGAAAACATGGCGGAGTACGTACGCAATGGAAAACCAGGTGCAGTGATTGTTGGTTCTCATGTCAAAAAGACGACTCAACAACTAGAAATGTTACTGCAAGTAGAAAGTACGATGGGGGTCGAAGTTGATGTAGCACGTTTGCTGGATGAGAAAAATCAATCGGCTACGCTGTTAAGCGAGGTTCTTGAAGCTGTCCGTGCAGCACATGATGCTGGCAAAACACCTGTGGTTTATACCAGCCGTAAAGAACTCACGTTTCAGGATGTAAATACACGGTTACAGTTTGGAACAAAGGTTTCCAATTTATTGATGGGTGTTGTGCGGGGTTTGCCACCTGATATAGGATTCTTAATTAGCAAAGGTGGTATTACCTCCAACGATGTTCTAAGTACCGGTCTGGCTTTGACCTCAGCCCGATTGCTCGGTCAGATTTTACCTGGTTGTTCAATGGTGTCTACTCCTGCCAATCATCCCCAGTTTCCAAATTTACCAGTGGTGCTATTTCCAGGAAATGTGGGTAATGCTGATGCTTTGGTAACGGTTTATCAAAGATTAAGTCAAAAGACTAAGTAAATTGTGGGACATTACAATTGCATATTTACTCCTGGGGAACGTCATTTGTCCTTGGTCACTGTTATACCGTTTCTCCCAAAAATGACTACAAATGTTCTTGGTTGGTAGTGAGTACTTAAGTACTCACTACGAACTATGTG
>JANZYY010000536.1 GCA_026419705.1 Fischerella sp. | reverse complement strand
AGATGTGTATAAGAGACAGGTCTTGGATGGCATCGCTTATCCAAGTAGGTATCACCTGCTGTTGGAGTTTGAAGTTGCGGGGAAACTGCAAGGACGCAAACGCTCATACAATTTCATCACACAACCAACGGATGAAAATAAACTTTTCTTTCCCCTTAATCCTTTTTAGAAATCATCGCCTTCTGTTCCAAGGCATAGCGTAACTCCAAGGTAATTTTTTGATTGTGAAATGACACTTGACATCACACACGGGAGGTTTATTTTCGCCTTCCGCCACACCTATTGGCAATTCAGATCTTCTTAAGATCAACCTTAGGGAAAAATCCAAATCCACTTTTCTTTCTATAAAGTCTTTGAATAATTTTCTTTTTACCTTTAGGGGACTTTTTTCTAGCCCGCTAATATTAATCAAAGGACTATTTGCTTTGTAAACTTTTTTTAAATCGTCAAGTCCGATGTTATCTTCAGTAGCCACCATCGCTGTCAATGTACTAGCAGGAGGGATGACGCTGGGAATTTGCGGTACAGCAAGGTCGCGGGTTACACCTGGTGACATCCGAATTACTCGCTGTGATTGTTTACTATGTCCAACTATCAAAGAACAATTGTCCCAGTCTACATATAAAGTCCGGTTACTAGATTTATTTTCAATATTTACTGTTAGCTCTTTCAATGGTTTTTTCGATGCTTCTATGTCATAGGTGGGTGTGAATCTAAAAGATATGCCTATATCATCTTGAAGATTTTGTGCTTTGAGTTGTTCATCGACATCTTCTTTATTAAAGATATATTTAATCTTATCGTCAATGGACTCGATCATCTTTGTAAATGTATATGTAACACCGATAATATATAAAGTCAGAAAAATCAAATTACTTTCGTTTCTTGCTACCATAAATATTAACTACCTCTCAATTTTTATGCGTGAATAATTACCAATAAACAACTAAACAAGCTTTGAGTTAGTAATTTTCAGATTTGATCAAAAACTAGATTTATTTAGAGCTGCCAAAAATCATTTAGTATGATTATAATTTTTACTACTGTCAACAATTGAATCATTTGTCATCCACCCGCTTCGCCAAAAAATAAATAGCAGGCTAATAGCAATTATTGCCATCAAAGCCAAGCAAGCAGGATAACCCCAATACCAATTCAATTCAGGCATATTATATGGTGATTTATCTGTATTAAAGTTCATACCGTATATACCGGCAATAAAAGTCAAGGGAATAAAAATTGATGAAACTACTGTGAGCAGTTTCATAATTTCATTTGTTTTGTTACCTAAAGAGGAGAGATACATATCCATTAAACTGGATGCTATCTCGCGATAATTTTCCACAATATCCATCACTTGCACGGCATGATCGTAACAGTCTCGTAAATAAACACGTACCTCTTCACTGATAAGTTTACTGCGATCTTGAATTAAGGAATTAATCGCATTCCGTTGAGGCCAAATAGCGCGACGCAATTGCAGTAAATCTCGCCTAACTTTATATATTTTTTTTAGCGTTGTGCGGTTAGGCTTCATGATAACTTCTTCCTCTAAATCTTCAATCCACTCACCATAATTTTCTAAGACTGGGAAAAACCCATCAATAATTGCATCTAAGAGAGTGTAAGCTAAATAATCAGTTCCTTGTTTGCGGATGACACCTTTATTTTTAAAAATGCGCGATCGCACAGTTTCAAAGCAATCTCGTTTTGGTTCCTCTTGAACTGTTAACAAGTAATATTTCCCCAATACCAAACTTACTTGTTCACTATGAAAGCCATGATTTTTTTTCTTCTTAGGCATCACCATCCGCGCAATAATAACTAATTGATTTTCATAATCTTCCACCTTTGGACGTTCTGGCACATTGACTATGTCTTCTAATGCCAAAGGATGCAAATCAAAAACTTGACCCAGTCTTTGCAAAATATCTTCACTACCTAAACCACTGACATCGACCCAGGTGACTGACTCAGTATCTAGATAAGGAGCGCACTCTTCTGGACTTTCTACTTGCTTGTGGATAGCGTCAGTTTGGTTGTAGTCGATTAACACTATCCTTGACGGTGACGCATCTGCATCAACAACAATAGTTCCCGGTATAGTTCCAGGTTGGTGATAGAAGTCTTCTGTATCTGGCTTACTTACCGTTGAAGGTATGCGATAATTTTTTTTAGCCATGATTTCTTACTAATGAGTCAACTGTCATTAGTCACTAGTGTAGTTGGCATAGCAGTTTAAATTAGACTCGCAACTTCATAATATTTTCTTAACCTTAGACATCTATAAATCTAGGAGCAAGACCATAATCAAGATCGTGTTTGAAAAATCTATCACAGCTGGAATTGGTAATTGGTAATCACACTAGTGTGATTTGAATTCTGTGTAGGAGAAAAATTCGTCTTGCCCAAGCCAAACTGTGTTATGCCAATTCGCTTTAATTCGACTACAGATGATGATACACAGGACGTGTTGTGTCGATACGCAAAATAATGTGTGGGGAGAATTGGTATAAACATTAACCACCAACTACTAACAAATGTAGAGACGTGCCATGGCACGTCTCTACTTTCATTACCTAAATTTCAGGGTGGTTGGGTTGACAAGACCGCACCCAAGCCACCCTCTGAGCAAAAGCGTGAGGTGGTACCACGTTTGCTGGTAAAAAATTACATCATGCCCATACCACCCATACCACCCATGTCGGGAGCACCACCTGCAGGTTTCTTCTCAGGCTTTTCTGCAACAACAGCTTCAGTAGTTAGAACCATAGAAGCAATAGAAGCAGCGTTTTGCAAGGCTGAACGCACGACTTTGGCGGGATCGATAATACCTGCAGCAATCATGTCTTGAAATTCGCCAGTAGCAGCGTTATAACCAATGTTGAATTCTGTAGTACGCACTTTTTCGACGATTACAGAGCCTTCAACACCAGCGTTATCTGCAATTTGACATAGAGGAGCGTCTAGCGATCGCTCAACAATACTAGCACCAATTTTTTCTTCTTCGTTGAGACTATTTTTAATTTCATTGATTTTCGTCGCTAGGTGAATCAGTACTGTACCACCACCAGGTACAATTCCTTCTTCCACAGCGGCTTTGGTCGCGTTGAGGGCGTCTTCAATCCGCAGTTTGCGATCTTTGAGTTCGGTTTCTGTCGCCGCACCCACTTTAATAACAGCCACGCCCCCAGCTAGCTTGGCGATGCGTTCTTGGAGTTTTTCTTTATCGTACTCTGAATCGGTTTCTTCCAATTGCTTGCGAATTTGGGCAATGCGCTTTTGTACGTCTGCTGTATGTTCGCCACCAGCAACGATTGTGGTGTTTTCTTTGTCAATCGTAACCCTACGGGCAACTCCTAACATCTCCAAAGTAACCGTATCCAAGCTTAAACCGATCTCTTCGGAAATCAATTGTCCGCCAGTGAGGATGGCTATGTCTTGTAACATGGCTTTGCGGCGATCGCCAAATCCAGGTGCTTTGATGGCGCAAACTGACAGCACGCCCCGCGCTTTGTTCACCACCAAAGTTGCCAATGCTTCGCCTTCTACATCTTCAGCGATAATTAGCAGGGGTTGACCCAAACGGGCAACTTTTTCCAAAACAGGTACTAGATCCTGAATAGTGCTGATTTTCTTATCAGTAATGAGAATCCGGGGGTTCTCAAATTCCACCGTCATCCGCTCGTTGTCGGTGATAAAGTAGGGGGAAATGTAACCCCGGTCAATCTGCATCCCTTCAACTACTTCCAATTCGGTTGTGAGGGACTTAGATTCTTCTACGGTGATGACACCGTCTTTGGTGACTTTTTCCATCGCTTCAGCAATCATGGCACCGATTTCTTCATCGTTACCAGCGGAAACAGTGGCGACT
>JANZYY010000535.1 GCA_026419705.1 Fischerella sp. | reverse complement strand
CCCTATACTTATGAAGAAAAAACAGTGGCATTTGCCGAAGCACCGCCAGGGGCAATTGGTTTAGAATTAGCATTACCCCTGTTGTGGCAGTATTTGGTAGAAACTGGTGAATTCACAGCTTTACAATTGTGGCAGGCGTTGAGTAGCCGTCCAGCGGAGTGTTTAAAACAGAGTATGAGCGCGATCGCTCCTGGTCAAAAAGCTGAACTAACTCTATTTGACCCCCAGCAAAGCTGGAAAGTCGATCGTTCTAATCTCCATACACTTTCGCAAAATACACCTTGGTTGGGACAACAACTAACAGGTCAGGTAGTGCAAATTTGGTGTTAAAGATAGAGTCAGTAGATCGGTGTAAATAATTAAAAGTATGCAGTTAGCGCCGATCGCCTGCTGAAATCCTGAGACCAAACGCGAAATTACCCTAACCTAACGCTGGCGGCGCAAGTATCTGGTACATTCCTAGTTAGGGGGATCTCAGAAGCCAGAAAACACGCCCTAGCTCGCTTAAAAAAATCATTTCCGCCTCATGCAAAGATACATACAACTTCTGGGAACACTAAATGTATCACCAAAATTTTTATAGAAAAAGTGTAGATGTGGAAAGGCGGATCTCATCCAAGCTCAAAAAACACACTTTCCTTGCAAATATCAGAAACATATCTTCAAGCAAGTAAACGTGCTACGGTTACCCATGAATTTCATAACAATTCACTAGCAGAAATCCAAGTTCCACAGGATGGTGAGGGTCTTGCATCGGAAGCATTTAGATTACTCAAACAAGGGATTCAACAGCAGCAAATTGGTGAATTACCTGCTGCAATTATCTCCTTACAACAGTCTTTGGCATTATTTCAGGTTGCTGAAGACTACCGAAGACAAGCACAAGCCCTTTGTTGTCTGGCTTCGATAGCTTACACTTTCAGGGACTACAAAAGTGTAATTTCTTACTCACAGCAGTGCATATCTTTAGCAAAAGATGCAAAAGACTTGCAGCTACAAGTACAAGGGTTTTCTCATCTAGGCAATGCTTATCGTCACTTAGGCAATCATCACAAGGCAGCTGAATATTTACAAGAGTGCTTACAAATCGCACAGCAACTACAAGATGAGCGAAGTCAGGTAGCAGCACTGAATAATCTCGGATTGGTTTACAAAGCTTTGGGCGACTTGTCGCAAACTATTGAGTTGCAGCAGCAAAGTTTACTAATTATACGACAGCTCCAAGATAATTGGGGTGAACAACAAGTACTAAAGAATCTGGGCAATGCTTGTTATGCTTTAGGAAATTACACAAAAGCAATTGATTACTACGAACAGTGTGTAAAAATAGCACGCTCGCTTAACCACTACCGCAGTACAATTCATTTACTCAAGAACTTAGGTAATGCTTGCTATGCCATCGGGCAATATACTAAAGCAGTTGTGTATTATGAAGAACGTTTGAAATTAGCCAGGCAAATCCAGGACCAACGTACTCAGGAACAGTGCTTAGGTAGTTTAGGAGTCGCTTGTGAAGCTTTGGGTGATTACACCAAAGCAGTTGCATATTATGAAGAACGTTTGCAGCTAGCTAAAACTCTCAACAATCTTCGTAGCCAAGAACAAACCCTTGCCAGTCTCAGAATAGCTTGTTACGCCTTGGGTGATTATGCCAAAGCAATGCAATACCAACAACAGAGTAGGGACTAGAACGCAATTTGCGCCCCGATTGTTTCATTGTTGAAGATAGATCAAAGCTTCACTTGTCTCCACTTGGGGAAATTCTGCATAGAAGTTACTAACACTTGCAAATGGTTCCGGTGTTGCCAAAACAATCACGCGATCGCCCCACTGATGTAGCCAAGCTAGTAATTTCAGAGGTGCAACAGGCGCGCACAGCCAAATTTGTCTGGGAGAATGTCTTCTCATAGCAACAGCAGCTACCGCCATAGTCATACCCGTCGCAATCCCATCATCAACAATGATGACTGTAGCACCCTCTGTATTCACCTGGGGACAAGCAAAACTTAATTCTGCTTCTAAGGATTGAGCTTGATTAATAGCTTTATTTAGGGCTATTTTTTGCCACTGTAAATTCTGTCTTTGGTACATTTTTTTTGGTTGAGTCCAAAGAACATGACCGCAAGCAGTTACCGCACCAATTGCTAACTCTGGATTTTCAGGATGGCTAATTTTTTTTGCAGCTAATATCGTCAACGGACAATCCAAAAGTTTTGCAACAGGCGCCGCCACCTCTAATCCTCCTCGCGGTAAAGCATAGACGATTGGTGCTGGCTTGATCTGAAATTTAGTTGCTTGCTGATTGAGAGTCTCGTGAATAACTTGTGCCAGTTTCTTTCCGGCTTGAGTGCGATCGCTAAAAAGTGGGGTATGTGGCATAATTTTTCCCCAGCATACGACATGCCACGATCTTGACAGATTTTGATCGAAGTGAACTAATATTCCTATTTTGTTAAACTGAGAAAAGCTTTCATTTTTGAAACGTTTATACAGTACTTAAGTATAAGTATTGAGAGTTATGCCTGAGAATCTTGAATTTTTAGTATAAAAATACACAAAAATGATTTTGACTAAATATCTTACTCAGATTTAAATAGCTGACGCTGACATTATATATTTCAAGTTTCATGAGTAACGAACATCAACTCAGCCTTTTTGAGGAATCCAACTTTAACCAAAAAGAACTGATTCCCACGGACGCCAAAATTCCCATCCCTCTGGGAACCTATGCCAATATGACCGAATTAGCACAGCATTGCAACCAATGTCATCGTTGTCCATTGGGAAACACCCGCACTCATGCAGTAGTTGGGCGGGGAAACCTCAAAGCACCGATTATGATTGTGGGAGAAGCACCAGGTCAAAATGAAGACGAAACCGGATTACCGTTTGTTGGAAAAGCAGGACAGTTACTAGAGAAAATTTTGGCATCTGTCAAACTAGATACCGAGAAAGATGTATACATATCTAATGTCAATAAATGCCGTCCTCCTGGAAATCGAGTTCCCACAAATGAAGAAATGGAAGCCTGCAAACCCTATTTATTAGAACAAATTCGTCTGGTTGACCCCAAAATTATTCTGTTAGCGGGCGCAACCGCTGTCAAAGCTTTAATTAACGATAAGCGAGGTATTACCAAAATTCGCGGAACCTGGATGGAGTGGAAAGGACGTCTGTGCATGCCAATTTTTCACCCGTCTTACTTGCTGCGTAATCAGTCCCGTGAAGTTGGTAGCCCTAAATGGTTGATGTGGCAAGACATTCAAACTGTGCGTGCTAAGTACGATGAAATTCTGGCAGTAAGCGATCGATAGTCTGACAAGATAACTTTGATGGATTGGTTAGATTCCCGACTTCTTCAAGAAGGCGGGGGTCTCGCCGCAACGTAGTGGCTGACCGTAAAGACGCGCTCATGGGCTACCTACACGAGCCACTCCGTGTTTATGGAGCAGGGTAGGAAGAAGGAAAACAAGAGGAGTTGATTAGTTTTGATAAATTGTAAAAGTTTGTAGTTAGGTAAAAGTTTGTAGTTAGGGCTTTAGCCCTTGAAATTGAGCGATCGATCGCTGACTGCAAACCCCTGATAATTAATGCGATAGACCACCAGTCAGAGTGTTTCTGGTTAGAGGTTGCCAAACTTAGAGTTATCGAAAATTACTCTTATGAGTATAAAATTTTCGGGTTAGTATACCAAAACAGACAAAAGCTGTACAATAAGACAAATTTTGTGTTTTTTCATCCCAAATATTTGCAGTAGTATACCAACGCTACTACAAACATTAAGAAAGCCCCAGCCAGCATTTCTGCAAACTAGGGTTCAGGCTTTATCTGGCTTATATCGAGTGTAAGTGCCTATTGGCATTCATGACGGCCCCCTCTAACCCCTCGGGGGTTTTTTGTTCGCAC
>JANZYY010000534.1 GCA_026419705.1 Fischerella sp. | reverse complement strand
TACAGGTTGAATTTTGAGGATACCTTTACCTAGGACGGGATTGTTGCGACTGTCGCCCTCATAAACAGTGATATAAAGGGTAGTGGTATCAGACCACATATCAAAGCCAGGGTGATCGTGAATTTGCTTGAAGCCTTCAAAGTAGTAGATCTGCCCTGTTTCTGCACTCATGTACATACGGTAGCGCATTTGTCGTGTATTGGGCTGGTCTTGTTCCTGCACGAATAAGTTGAACTGACCATTGGTAACTGTCAGTGGATCTGGGGAAATAGCAGGAGCTTTTACCGTACCAATTATCTTGGCAGGGTGATTGGGGTCGTTGAGTAATACCTCTAAGTCATCAGCAATTACCGTCACGGTAAACTCCAGTGGAGAGTTGTCTTTTTTACCTTTTTGTGCTGCCTTTTGGTAGTCGTCTTTGACTTGCGTGGAAAAGAAACCGCGCATGGTTTCGGTGAATTGAATTCCGATTTTGGGTGCTTCCGTTGGAGTTACTGGTATGGAAGGTAAGTCATAGTTAATTGTCCAACCCCTATCTTTGGCAATGAGGACACAGCAACGCTCGGCGATCGCGGAAATTGTCAGTAGCGGATTAACTCCGAGAGTGCGGGGGATGACTGAACCATCGGCAATGTACAGGTTTTCGTAGACGTTTGTACCGTGGTTACTAGAAAATACTTGTCCCTTGTGGTTGACTACTCCATGTTCGGCGTCTTCTGCCAAGATACAGCCACCTAAAGGATGGACGGTAATTAGATCGTGACCAAATAGGTGACTCCAGATGGGATTGGGGATTTGCGTACCACCCAAGGGACGAGTTGCTTGTTTAAGGCGATCGTTCACCCGCTGAAATATAGGTTGTTTACCCACGCCTTCCCATTCGATCCGGAGTCGATCGTTTTCCAAGTACATCCGTCCTGCTGCATCATCGTGAGTCATGACCAGATAAGTCTGGGTATTGCGGACTGCACCTGTGTAAGCCCCACGAGCTAAACTTTCTGCTTCTCGAAGCTTTTCTTTGAGGCGATCGCCTATACCACTGTCGGTATCTTCACCTAGGATTTTGCTAGCAGCAGCAAAGCTCTGCGGTAGAATCGGAGCAAGTCCACCAGGAATGGAGCCTTCTTCGATCACCATACCGTTCTCTAGTACTGGCTGTTCGCGCATGTCGATAATCCCTGTAATGCAAGGACCTACGGGTTCCTGTTGGCTGGGGGGGCGATCGCCAAAGCCAATACCATTGATTACTTGCTCGCTATTGTAACCAAATGCCAGCACATCCCCGTTACCCGTAAAAGAATGTCCTATCTTGTCAGATAACGGCAAGCCTGCTGCTTGAGAACGCAACAAAATTTCTGTCGAACCGAGAGTACCGGCTGCTAGAATCACTATATTTGCACTGACGAACATTGTCGGAGCGTCAAACTTTTCCTGTCCAGCATTCAGCAATTGATAGTGAACTAGCCAGCGATCGCCTTCCCGCTCCAAATGCCGTACTAATACTTGCGTGTAAATCTCCGCGCCGTGGTTCTTAGCATCAGGCAAGTAATTCATTAAAACAGTATTTTTGGCTTTGTTGTTGCAGCCAGAAACGCAATCACCACAGAGATTACAAGCCTTCTGTTCTACACCTACGTGATTCACCCCATCTTGAAAAGTGACGTTGATGGGTGGTCGATAAAACTTTTCATTCAAGTATTGAGCCGATTTTTCCAACGCTTGTAATTTGCGTACGTGCGGTCTATCTTGGGGATAGGGAACAGGTTTGAGCATCTCTTCAGCACGACGATATCCTTCTGCCAATAAAGTATCGATATCGTCACGCAAGCCCTTCGGCCACCGTGGATCGGCAAAAACGCGGGGTTCGGCTCGTAAGGAGACGTTAGCATTTACTAATGATGTGCCACCCAGACCACAACCTACGAATACATTAATATCTTTGTTAATATGGAAATCGTATAAACCAGTGCGCGAACCTATGTGTTTGCCACCAGGCAAGTCTACCTGCATTTCTTTGACAGCTTCTGTTGCTTGGTTGGGGTATTCTCCTGGCTGTAACTCTTTTCCTCGTTCTAGTACGCACACCTGTTGACCAGCACGAGCAAGGCGTGACGCTGCGATCGCACCTCCATATCCAGAACCAATTACTACTACTGTATAGTGATTTTTGATATTTTCAATCGGATTTGATAAACGAGTCATGCTATATATTCCCGTGGTTGAGTGGAAATTTCTAAATCAGTCCCAACAAAGGTCACAATCAAAGCAACAGATTAGGATTTAGTGTTGTACTTCAAAAACACAACAAAATTTTCCGCAAAATTTGCAAACACATACATTGCTTGCAACTTTAGCGGCTGCGATCGGGTCAGAAAAAAAGAAAAAAGTAGATGCATGCTCCTGAAGAAAAAAGACAACGCAACTTAGGAAATTACTCGTTTTATTTGTAACCGATGTAACTCAGTAACACTAGTTCCCAGTCCGCAAGCAATTACCCAAAGGATAGGAACTAATGCCCCTACAAATAAGCACCCTGAAGTACCTGTTCATGCTAGCAACTAGTTTCGCAGGCAAACAAATAAAAGTATAAATATAAACATCGTTATTGGTGAATAGAATTAAGTATTTCTTTACGAATTTCTTGATAAGGCTTATAAAATACGCTGTGAGATAAGATTTCGGTGTATGGAAGTATACAGTACTTTTGTGGATTCAGATAGATGAAAGCTTTGCTCTGACGATGGCGACCCCATACTCCATACACGCACTCAAGCTTACAACTATAACAACTGTTGGGCGATCGCCACTCTCATCAACGGTTACCTCTAGGTGAGAGAATGGGATGAACTTTATGGATTTTGGTGCTTCGATAAACGCATTCCAAAACAATTGATGTTTTTCCGCTGGCTCTGTCAGCACTTCAATACGTTGTGAGCCGTCGTTGATAATGCGGAACTGATTGAAATATCCCTTCCCTGATGCACCTTACTAGTTCCAGACAGGACCAGTTTAATTGAAGGTGACGCTGGGGTGGTTCCCTTAGCAGCTATCTAGTCTGCTAGTATTTATACATTTATATTTTATGGATTATATTTTATGGATAATTCGCCGAACACCATATCATCTAACAGAAGGGCGTTGCTGAATCTGAGGATGAATTATTGAACCGCCATAGACACGTAGAAGGGTAGACGCCAAGTACGCCAAGAGTTTAGACTTTTGAGTTTACAAAAATTAAAAAACATCCCGCATTTATGCAGTGCCAACAGAAGAATCTAATCTAGTCCCCAGTCCCTTCGAACTACCCATACCAAGAAAGCGTTCCACCGTAGAAATAAGTTCCTGTTCTACATAGGGTTTGGTAAGATATGCGGCGGCTCCCAAATGTTGTGCCATCTGACGATAGGTTTGCACGCTCCGAGATGTAAGAATTACAACAGGCTTGTGGGCAAAATGAGGATGTTGGTGGAGATGGCGAAGGAATTCCAATCCATTCATAGATGGCATTTCTAAGTCAGAAATCACCAGTTGAATTTCAGGATGTTGCTGCAATTGTTCTAGTGCTTCTAACCCATTTTGTGCCTGCAAAACTTGATAGCCGCATTTTTGCAAAATTAAGGAGAGAGTTTGGCGAAAACTGAGGGAATCGTCTACAACCATTACTACTTTTGTGCCAGCATGAGTTGGCAATACAGACGAAGGTACTGCAGCTGGAGTTAACAATGGTACAGACTGCTCAGTTACTTTTGAGGATTGTAAATGGTTTTTTGGCTGCCCGACATTTACTACTGGTAGCCTCATATACTCTAACTGTGCCTGCATTTGCTGTGCTTGTGTCAATAAAGTACCATCGATGACTAAGACTAGCTTGCCATTTGCCAAATTTGTACAGCCATAGATATACTCTGGTGG
>JANZYY010000533.1 GCA_026419705.1 Fischerella sp. | reverse complement strand
CTGTAGCCCATGCCAAATCCAATAGATCCACAAACCATAGTTCAATAAATTCAAAGCTAGCAGACCGATCGGGCTTTTCCCAACAGGGAGGTAGAAAAACTGTATTTGTTCTAGTAATTCCCAATTGTATCTACGGAATAAATTTGGAAATAAATAAGCCGTCATGTCAAAAGGACTTAACAACCTTAACCAAGCGGCTGCATTGTCTAAATACGGCCCGGTTGATGCCATTTGCATTGTAATTATCAAGAAAATTAGAACTGCACCGCTGCCTAACCAAGGTTGAAAACCGCTGAAGAAACGGCTAAAAAATCCCAATAAAAATGCAGCACTGTAAAAGAATATGCAGCTACCAGCTAAAACAGCATAAAAGCTTAAAATGTGGGTAAAGGCAATTTTGGCAGAACGCCCTGCCACCAAATGTAAGGGAATTGCAGCGGCGATCGCCAAGTAGATTAAAATTGGAACTCCTAGCATTTTGCCAGTCAAAATACTTGCTTCTGACTGGGGACTAAGACGGAGAAAGTTTAATGTTCCCCGATGTTCTTCTTGAGCTAAGTTATTAATCAGTAAATAAGTGCCTGCAACTAAGAGTGTGAATATAAAAATTACTGTGAGTGATAGGAATATATATTCCCAGTGGTCTCGCCACCACAGTTGCATATCTATTTGGTCTAAAGGACAGAATTGATTGTATAAAATACTATTTATACGACGTTCTTCCGTCTTTAACTGGTCAACTTGTTGTGTAAGTAATTGAATTTTTTCCGCGTCGTAATTTTTGGCTTTGCTTAAAAGAGATAGTTGTTGTTGCAGTTGATTAATCTGCGGGTAAATATCATTTAATTTTTGTCTGTAAGTTTCTCCTAAACGGCAATAATTGCCAGACATTGGGTATTTTTTGCCAGGTATTTCCCGCAATTGATAGAGGAACAGGATGAACTGAACAATTAAAGATGTGACACAAGCGATCGCCACAGGAAAAACTTTCAGGCGACCTTTAATTTCCCGCAGCAATTGCGGATTCCAATCACCTATTTTGTCAAGAAAATTGAGCATCATGGGTAAAATTATCCAAAATATATTGGGGAGAACCGGAGGTGGAGAGGAGTGGGAGAGTGGGAGTAGGGAGAGAATAACCACCAACCACTAACCACCAACCACTAACTAATGACTAAACTAATGACTAATGACCAATGACTATTGACTTATGACGCTTGTTTGTGACCAAGCTTGAGGAAAATAGTTTCCAAGTCTTCTTGGGTACAGTGAAATTCGGTAATGGGAATGTCAGCTTGAATCAGCGATCGCAATAAGTCAGCACAATCTTCCTGTTTCCCAGAAAAATTCACCCGCACGCTGTTTTTGGTACTCATCACCTCCCACTCTTGTACGAAAGGATTATTTTTCAGTTCTCCTAACACTTCTTCTAGCTTTCCCAAAGTTGAGATGATAATTTGCTGGTGGGCAAGACGCTGATAAAGTTGTTGTAGCGGTGCACTTTCTACCAAGTAACCGAGTTCCATAATCCCCACTGAAGTACACAGTTCTGCTAAGTCGCTAAGAACGTGGGAAGAAATTAATATTGTCATTCCGGCTTCTTGCAACACTTTGATAATTTCCCGGAACTGCATCCTCGCAATGGGGTCAAGTCCCGAAACAGGTTCATCTAACAGCAGGACGATTGGTTCGTGAATAATTGTGCGCGCCAAACTCAAACGCTGCTTCATCCCCCGCGATAGCGTCGAAATCAAATTGTTGCGTTTATTGACTAGCTGGATCAGTTCTAAAACTTCATGCAAACGTTGGGTGCGGCGCGGTTCTCGCAAACGATACAAACGAGCAAAATAATCTAGGTAGTCCCAGACAGTAAGTTCCTCATACAGCGGATAGTCATCAGGTAAGTAACCAAGGCGGCGCTTGAGAGTGGGATTGCTGTGGTCACGCAACAAGCGATCGCCATTAATATAAATCTCACCCGTAGTTGGTTCTTCTGCTGCTGCCAACATCCGGATGAGAGTTGTCTTTCCCGCACCATTAGGGCCTATTAATCCGTAAACTTCACCTGCATAAATCTCTATATCAACATTATTAACGGCAACGTGTCTATCAAATTGCTTAGTCAGTCCAGAGGTGCGAATTGCTAATTCTTTTACCATAGCTGCTGAGTGCCGCTTGTGATTATCAATAAGCTAGCCTCTTCTTACAGCATTTGTCAGGTTTGTTTCGGAAATTGAAACTGTATTTAAAAAAACGTAAAAGGGACTGGGGATTGGGTTTGCAGCGGAAAAATTATGGAAGGGGCTATTACCCACAGACAAATTTTGGAACAATTTCCTAGTCCCACTACCAAGTCCCAGATGGCGTTCCTCCCGTCACCAACCTTCAATACGAGGGACTTCAGAACTGTATTCCCCTCTTTTCAAGGGGGGTTAGCAGGCTGGTTTCATACGACAGAATCAAAATTTAAATCCCTACCAACTTCTTAAACTCTTTGTGTTCTTTGTGTTCTTTGTGGTTCGTTAACACAAATATCTCTGTGTGGGAAGGGACTAATTAATTAATTTTTCTGGTGTTTGTATGAAACCACCCTACCTCTCCTTACTAAGGAGAGGGGCTGAGGATGAGATTTTCGCCATTGCTTCACTGCTGTCTGTAATTCTCCCGACAACCAGCGATCAAACTGCGGATAGACTGGCAATCTCGGCACTAATTTCCATCCAGCAGATTGTAAAATTTCTCTCAATTGCTGCTCTTGAAGATGAGGATAATCAGGATTGACTTCATCTTTTGGTCCAATTCCGCCTAAATCTCTTGCACCTGCTTCTAAACATGCGAGCAACCATTGCTCATCTTTGACTAAATTCGGCGGAATTTGGATAGTGATGTCTGACGGTAAAATTTGACGTGCTTTGAAAACTAATTCTGGTAGTTTATTGTGGTCAAAGGCTGATGCATGAAAAGTTTGCTGACTTCCAGGGCTGTGGGGTTGCAGAATGACTTCTTGGATGTGACGATGACGTTGATGGAGATGGGCGATCGCTGCTAATGTCTCCCACCAATCATTCTCAGTTTCCCCAATTCCCAACAATAAACCTGTTGTAAACGGAATCTGCAATTTTCCTGCCCACTCTAATTGTTGCAGCCTTACTTCTGGTAATTTACTAGGCGCGTGTTTGTGTACAGTTTTTAGCAATTTTGGGGTTAACTGTTCCAACATCAACCCCATTGAAACATTCACATGCTTGAGTTTTTGCATTTCCTCAAAACTTAGCGGCCCTGCATTTGTGTGTGGCAAAAACCCGATTGAAAGTGCCAATTTGCACAAGTCATAAATCCGTTGAAACCAATCTGAACGTTGTGATGAATGGGGGTGCACTTCTCCGCTGAGTATGAGAATTTCACAGATATTTTGGTGTTGAAGTTGTCTCAATATACTTTCTGCAGCTTCTAAACTCATCCAAGGACTTTGACCCGGCTCTGCACGAAAGTTGCAGTAACTACAGCGATTGAAGCACTCATAAGTGGGAACGATTGTGTAAGCAGGGCTGTAGGTAACTATGCGGGAATGAAAATTTGACATTGATTAAGAAGGTTGAATCGACGTAGTATCCAAACTTCTGCCTCGCGATCGCAAGGATGGCAATTTTTTTGCATCAACAGTAGGCTTTCGCAAAGTTGGATAAATATCTTGGCTGTCGAGCTCGAGCAAACCGTGTCTACGCTTCCACAAAGGTACTAAGAGGTCGAGATTCTCAACAAATCTTTGCTTATCTAGCTTTCAGCAGTGACTCAAATCATACCACAAGTAGATTTTTATGAAAAGGCTTTACAATCTGCAACATACACTTTAAGATATGTAACAAGGTAGAAAAACTACCTAAACATCATAAACATCATCTCGCACTCATAGAAACAATGACAGCAACCTTAGAA
>JANZYY010000053.1 GCA_026419705.1 Fischerella sp. | reverse complement strand
GTCTTCGATGCGATCTTATCGCCTACACAGGCAACTAGTATACTCTGGGTATATACAGCAAAATAACAGCAATGAAGAATATAAAGAGAGATTGCTATCAGGGTAACCGAACAAGAGTTCGCAATGTTAGAATCCCACTGTCAGGCTGTCGGTAGAACCAAAACTGATATTTTGCGAGAGTATATCAGGTCTTTAGCTACTACAGTCACTGATACAAACAATGAGGGTGAAAGTATAGAATGAGTATGTTTGAAGGGCAATTCCCTGTAGAATACTCTATGCTAACAGTGTTTACCCATCTACTAGATTTGATAGCTAATCGCTTGTCCACCGATCGCGTTTTCTGAGTAATGGCATGACAGACCCAATGATTGTATCAGGCACATCTTCTAACATCGAATTTCTCCGCAGCCAGTTAATCGCTGGGTCTATTCAAGTCCAACAACAAACCATCCCACAGCTGGCTAACCTCGGTAATGGCGGATTTGATATCCTGATGGAATTTTTGCTACAACGTCGCGACAAACCAGCAACTTGGGTTGATGGCAAAGCCTACCAAGTTCTGTATAACTCTAATTTGCCTGAAGTTCAAGAATTTCTGCGAACCCATTTCCCACAAGGTGTTGTACCTTTACAATCAGAGTGTGGCATTGATTACACTCCCTTGCAACAGCTACTTGCAACTCAAGATTTCCAAGCTGCCGATCGCATGACCCTGCAAAAAATGTGTGAGATTGCAGGTACCGAAGCAATCAAACGCAAATGGCTCTACTTTACTGAGGTAGACAATTTTCCCGCAACCGATTTACAAACCATCAATAAGCTGTGGTTAGTCCACTCTGAAGGCAAATTTGGCTTTTCGGTGCAGCGAGAAATTTGGTTGGGTTTGGGGAAAAATTGGGACAATCTATGGGTGAAAATCGGTTGGAAAAAGGGTAATAACTGGACGCGCTACCCTCAAGAGTTTACCTGGGATTTAAGCGCCCCTAGAGGTCATTTGCCTCTTTCCAATCAACTGCGAGGAGTGCGAGTAATTGCGTCTTTACTTTCTCATCCGGCTTGGTCGGTGAATTCGCCAAGTTGATTGTAGTTGGAGAGATTTGGATCATGCTAGATACTAGCAAGCGAGAATTCTACGTCATCATAGAACGAGATGAAGATGGTTATTACCTGGGAGAAGTTCCGCAGCTAAAAGCTTGTTATAGCCAAGGAGAAACAATTGATGAGTTGATGAATAACATTAAAGAAGTGGTTGAACTTGGTTTGGAACAAGAATACTGATGAAAATCTGTCGGAGTTTGTAGGTGTTGAAAAGGTAGTAATTTGATGCCAAAATTATCAGCACTAACAGGTGAGACAGCGTCGACGCCCCTGAAAAAGCGAGCTTCTAGATGGCAGTCAAAAAGATAGTCATGTGCAGATGCAACATGAAAACGGGCGAGTGGTCACGATACCTGTTCATGCTGGTAAAACTATAGGTAGGGGATTGCTACATCAGATATTGCAAGATGCTGAACTTACAAGGGATGAGTTCACAGCATTACTGGGATGAGAGTTTTCAAGATCAAGAGCAATCCAAAATTTCAAATCTAAAATCTGAAAATGGCTAGCGTTAGTCTCGAAAGTATAAAGCGCAAATTCAATAACTTCACCGCTATAGAGGATATTACCTTTGATATTCCTGATGGTGAGTTTTGGGTTTTAGTGGGACCTTCAGGATGTGGGAAATCTACGATTTTGCGAACCATTGCCGGTTTGGAAACTGCTACCTCTGGCAAACTTTACATTGGGGATAAGTTGATGAACAATGTCCCCGCCAGACAGCGGGATGTGGCGATGGTGTTCCAGAATTATGCGCTATACCCCCATATGAGTGTGGCAGAAAATATTGCTTTTGGGTTGCGGATGCGAAAAGTTGACCCAAAGATAATTCAAGAACGAGTGCAGACAGTAGCGCGATCGCTTTCTTTGGAACATCTTTTAGAACGCAAACCCAAGCAACTTTCCGGCGGACAGCAACAACGAGTAGCATTGGGGAGAGCGATCGCCCGTCAACCCCAAGTATTTTTACTCGATGAACCTTTATCGAATTTAGATGCCCAATTACGAGATGATACAAGGGCTGAATTAAAGGAGTTACATCAAAATCTGGGAATTACCACAATCTATGTTACCCACGACCAAGTAGAGGCAATGACTTTGGCTGATAAGATTGTGGTGTTGAACCGGGGAAGAATTCAACAAATCGGCGAACCGCAGTTTATATATGCTAAACCAGCAAATCGCATGGTAGCGACTTTTTTGGGTAGTCCGCCGATGAACATTTTACCAGCGAAGTATATGGCTGGGAATTTTGATGTCAATGGGCAGGTGATACCAATTACAGCAAAGATGCAGGAAAAGTTACACCTGCGGGAAGGGCAAGATTTTGATTTGGGTGTTCGTCCAGAAAATATTTTAATCAACGAACCACATAGACGCGACAGCGGCTTCCCGGAGAGTAGAACACAAAAAACCCAAAGAGAAGAATTTGGAAAGTTGATAGTTGAGGTGAAGGTGGTGGAACCTTTGGGAAGGGAGACTTTGATTCGTGCGGGTTTACCTGGTTCGGGAGTGATGTTAAATGTGCAGGCGGGTGCGGATGTGCATCTACGTCCGGGCGATCGCCTTTTGTTGGAAGTTGACCTGAGTAAGTTATTTGTGTTTGATACTGAAACTGGAGATAGGTTATATCCACAATTTAGTGAATAATCAATGGCATTTGCCATCGTTTATCTATCTAGCATCCGCAACTACCCATTTGCTATTTTCTGCATCCCAGAACAAGAAAAAGTGTACGGAACCAGGAGCTTTTTTTCCATTTTTCATTAAATATTGCAGCTGAGCTTTGACTGTTGCTGTTTGGGTACCAGTTTCTAATAAACTTACTTGTTTGACGTCTACTTGTTGAACTTGCCCTCCCCACCAATCAACGTAAGAAAGATAGCCGTTGGGGTGCAGGCGTCTATTATTTTGGTAGTTGGGAGATAATTGATTCCATGCTGCTTGATATCCTCCTTGATTAATTGTTGCGTAATAATTTCGCACGAATTCTTCTGGAGATGGTTTATCAATTTGTGGGGCTGTTGCTTGAGCATCCTCAAGAATGGGGATTTGGTTGGGAGTAGATTCGGTAATGTTACTATCTGGCGTTGGTTGTTCTGATGCAGTTTCATGTGGCTCTTCTAAAGTTGGTGGGGAATTGGATTGCTGTGTTGGTTGTTGGTTGGTGGTTGATTGATGAGATGAAACTGCTGGCTGCAAAGGTTGTGGTTTGTTGCTGAGGGCAATACCAACGATCGCAGATGCACCAATCAAGCCACCTGCAATGATACTGGCAATTAGGATTCCCCTTTGTCCGCCGCTACTGCTTTGATTGGCAGGAGGTTGATGGCTATTACCCGGACTGACGGCTACTGTGTTTTGAGATGTTTGGGATGTCTGGGAAGGTGGTACTGTTGCTGCTGGTGGTTGACTGTAAGGAATAGTAGGAGGAAGCGGGGAAGCTACAGCATACAGTGCTTGCAGCATTTCTCTAGCACTAGCAAAGCGATCGCGGGCACTAAACTGGATGGCTCGATCTAATACAGCTGCAAAGCTGGGGGTTATACTGAAAGCATGTTGCCGCCACAATAGCGTTCCTGTCGCTGGGTCGGTTGCCAATTCTTGTGGCATCTTGCCCGTGAGCAAATAAATCGCTGTTAATCCTAGACTGTATATATCACTGGCAAACATTGGACGTCCCGCGGTTTGCTCGCTGGGCATAAATCCTGGTGTGCCAATGACAATTGACCTCGTGGAGTTTCCAGAGGGAGTGACTACCGTTCCGATTGTTTCTTTAACTGCGCCAAAGTCAATTAAGATTGGTTTGCGATCGGCATAACGAATCAGGATATTGTCTGGCTTGATATCTCGGTGAACAATACCTTTGCTATGGACATAATTGAGGACTGGTAAAATGTCGATCAGGATTTCTTTGACCGCACTCTCACTCATCAAACCCTGCTGTTGTAGTTTGGTGGTAAGAGTTTGTCCTTGAATATACTCTTGTACTAAATAAAATTGCCCATTTTCCGAGAAGTAGGCATATAGCTGAGGAATCTGATCGTTGCCATCACCAAGTTCTTCTAAAATCGCTGCTTCTCTTTGAAATCGTTGTTGTACCAGCTGATAAACTTGGGGATTGTCTTGAATCGGTTTTAACTGTTTAATGACACAGCGGCGTCGGGAGGGCATTTGGGTATCTTCTGCTAAGAACGTTTCCCCAAATCCACCACTGCCCAAAGTCTGAATGACTTGATAGCGGTGATTGAGCAGCGTTTGCATAAAATTACACCAGGGGAAGCAATCAAGTAATATATTTTACAATTTTTCCCTATCACTAGTTAGTGATTGCTAATTTTTTATTACGTCTTAGTACAGCTTTGCATAAAATCGTAGCTTTTTTAAACGCTCTAGGCGCATAGAGTAAGCGCAAACAGACACAGAGTGTCTCTACATTTAATTCGTTACGAATTTGTGCAACTTTGTACTTATGTGAATTCACTCTTGTTTGGTCATAGGTAATGGGAAATAAAAACTACCTCTTCCCCAATCACCAATCACCAATTACCAATTACCCACTTATTTCTTAAAATACCTGCGATTGTAACGGTCTTGATATTTGGAAATATATTCAACATTCTGCCTTTCTATCTGTGACAATAAATTATAAGGAAATTCCTTGGCTGAATATATTGGACGATACCAAGGCTGGCTATCAAAATATTTTTGTAAGCCTGGAGTGTCAAAACGCCGACCGTAACGTGCAAAAATTGAATTTCGCATAATATCTAACTCAAAACCATTTTTTGCATTCAAATCTGCGTCTGTTACCAGTCGTTGAGAAAGCCAAGAATAATCGTTGACAGAGATCGTAGTGCTATCTGGCGGTTTAGATATGGTTGAGGCTGGTGTAGAGGTTTGTGTGGATGAGTTAATAGTTGATGGAGGGTTTTGTTGTACTACTGGTTGAGAAAATTTTGTTAACCCAAAACCAATGATTGCAGATGCACCGATTAAACCACCTGCGATCGCACTTGCCATGAGAATACTATTTCGACCATGACTTTTCACAGCTGCAGGAGATGGTGGAGGTTGCGTTGATGGTTGAGTAAAGGCTGGTTGGGTAGGCGGAATGGGATTGACTGTACCCTGTAAGGCATCTAGCATTTCTCTAGCACTAGCAAAGCGATCGCGAGGATGATACTGTATTGCCCGATCAATTACTGTTTTGAGTTTTGGACTGACATTGACAGCGTAGTTGTGCCAAATAATTTCCCCCGTGCGTGAATCTGTCTCTAGTTCGTGCGGTTGTTTACCTGTGAGCAAATAAATAGCTGTTATACCTAAGCTATACAAATCGCTAGAATAAACTGGTCTACCTGCTGCTTGTTCACTGGGCATATATCCTGGTGTACCAATCACGATCGAACTTGTGGGACTACCTTGTGAATTTAGGATCGTTCCCATTGATTCCCGGACTGCACCAAAATCAATCAGCACGGGTTGGCGATCGCGATGACGCAAGATGATATTGTCCGGCTTGATATCGCGGTGCACAATCCGCTGAGAGTGTATGTACTCTAGAACTGGTAATAAACTTGCTAATATTTCCCGAACAGCACTTTCATTAAATAAGCCCTGCTGTTTTACCTTTGCTGTGAGTGTATCACCATCAATCCACTCTTGAACTAAGTAAAATTGACCATTTAGTTGAAAATAAGCATACAATGTCGGAATCTGTTCGCTAGATCCGCCTAAATCTTCTAAAATTGCGGCTTCTCGCTGAAACCGCTCTTGCACTAATTGGTAAATCTGGGGATTATTCTGAATAGGTTTGAGCTGTTTTATTACACAGCGGCGACCAGAGGGCATCTGGGTATCTTCCGCTAAAAAAGTCTCACCAAATCCACCGCTTCCCAGAGTTTGAATCACTCGATAGCGCTCATTGAGCAGCATCTGCTTGATATCCTATTCTTGTCAAATTGAAAACATATTTTTTATTATCCTCTCAACTGTGTTATGTGGAAATTCCACCTCTAGTGACTCTCCTATCGCCAGAGTATTCCAGCGTGTGGAGAACTCTTGTAAACGCGATCGCACTCTCCGCAAATTATCAGCACTCGCCACCTCAGGAACAGAAACTCCTCGTTGTTCGCAAGTGACGCGCAGTATTTCCAAGAATTCTTCGCTCTCCTGAAAGCCATTCCACATCTGGGCTTGAAAACATTCCACGAGTGATTCTGCTTGCAATGCTTCAGTTAAATCTTTGATCTCGAAATTTCCAGCATCCCACGGTGGGGCAGAATTGGGAAAGCCAACTCCGCCTGCGCATCATACCGTAAAATCCTCGTCTCAAATTCAGCGTATCTTCAACAACGTAGTGAACAAAATCATGTGGCAAAATGCCTTGTTTGGGCATTGGACATCGCGTAGAAGTACCATCATCGCGTCTGCGCTCCATCCAGTCCTGCTTGCCTTGGTGTTTGGTAAAAATAATTCGCATACCATTAACCTTGTAAATTCATCTGCCAATCACTTTTGAGAATTCCGTAGTCGATTATGTCCTCGTATTTACCCCATTTAAGTACGTGCTGACGCCGATAACCTTCAAGCTTCATACCAATTTTTTGCATCACTCGTCCTGATGCAGGGTTACGTGGAAAGTAAGTAGCGCAGATGCGATGCAGTCCTAAATGCTCAAAACCATATTGCAACACTTCCTTTGCTGCTTCTGTGCAGTAATCTTGCCCCCAATAGGGTTTTCCTATCCAGTAGCCCAACTCAGCATGGTTATGGTCTTGGTTGATTCCTAAACCGATCGCCCCACACAATGCATCTGTATTGCGTAGCGCGATCGCGAAGTTAACATCCTTCCCCTCTTGGAATGCTGCTGGATGAGTTTTTATCCACTCTTCTGCCATACCATCTTCGTAGGGATGGGGAATAGTCAGGGTCATAGCCGCAATTTCCCATGCACCAGCCAAGCGTTGTACATCAGGTGCATCTGCAATAGTGAAAGGTCGCAGTGTCAGTCTTTGTGTTTGTAGGGTTGGTTGCTCAACTTGATAAATAGTGTTGTTCATTAACCGATCTGCATTTGTATTATATATGTAAATTAATACTACAAAAGCCCCTTGTGATTTTCGCAGTAGTCTTGATTTCCTTTGCACCTGAGTAGAGACGCGATTTATTGCGTCTCCACCCTTTGATCAAAGCTGCGCTATAGTTAGGGCTAAGTCAGCATGCTTCCAAGCAGCAGTAAAGCGCTTTTGCACTGCTTGGGCTTCTTCGGTTTTGCCCTGTGCTTCTAAACTCTTGGCAAGTCCTGCCAGCGACCAACCGTTTTCTGGAAAGCGTTTCAAGTCTTCTTGATATACAATCTCAGCTTCTGCTGGTTTATTAGCCTCCAGTAAAACTGCTCCCAGAGATTGACGAACTGGGTAATGCCAAGGTGGGGGTTCATCGTAGTTAAGCTTGTCTTCAAGATTGACAGCAGTTTTGAGGTGGGCGATCGCTTTTTCATAATCACCTTGTTTGGCAGCGAGTTTACCTGTCAAAACCTCAGATGCAATTTTTAAAAGGCTACCAGTAGTGTTGATATCCCAAATTGTGAGTTTTTCTAATGCCGGATCGGCGGCGATCGCTTGTAGATGTTCTAGTTCCCGCGCGGCTTCCTGGAGTTGACCTTTGGCAGTCAAGGCAGTTCCCCGCGCATAATGCCAAACTCCCATCGGATACTGCAAATCTTCTGCTGGGGCTGGTTCAGCTAAAATTTCATCCCACTTGCCAAAGCGAGTCAGAGTATAAAGCGGCATCGAATAGTAATGCTGTGGTGTTCCATATCCCGGTTCTCGCATTTGCTTTTCATCTGCCATTGCTGCGGTATCCCAGGCAGCTTGCATAGCGAGTTTTTGGTTTCCTTCCATTGTGGCAGCAGCCCAGAGGAAATGATGATTGTGCGGCACATAGGCTAGAGGATACATACCTTGCTTGTGGTATTGGGTAATGTATTCCTTGTCAGCAGCAATAGCTTGTTGGTTAGCTATAACAGCATCGTGATATCGCCCAACACGCATGTAGATATGTGAGGGCATATGCACGAGGTGTCCCGAACCCGGTACTAAATTACCAAGGCGATCGGCTGCTGCCACACCTAGTTCGGGTCGTACAGCTTCGACAGCATGAATATATAAATGATTTGCCCCAGGATGGTTGGGATTAAATTTTAATACTGAATTCAATGTAGCAAGAATTTCTTGAGTGTCTGGCTTTGGTTTACCGTCTTTTTGCCAGTAATCCCAAGGCATACTATTCATCAGTGCTTCAGCAAATAGAGTTGCAGCGTCCAAATCGTCTGGATAGATTTTAGCTACCTCTCGCATTGCGTTTGCATAGTCGATATCCAAAGACTTACGGTTTTCCGTAGGCTTTTGTGAATAGCGTTTTGCCAACGCCTGAATATAAGCCTGTTCTTTTTCGCTAGCTTTTCCACTCAGTTGTAGTGCTTTTTGAAGTGCTTCCCAAGCTGGGGACACAGCCCCATCATCCATAGCAGCATTGATATTTGAGCCAAGGACAAGAGCAACTCCCCAGTTACAAATAGCACACTCCGGATCGAGTCTAGCAGCTTCCCGGAAAGAGCGTTCAGCTTCAGCATGGTTGAAACCATAAGCAAGGATTAACCCTTGGTCAAAGTAGCGTTGAGCAAGTTGAGATTTTGTGGAAATGGGATGATGGTAATTGCCAAGATTATTGAAAAGGGGTGCAGTGGCAGAATTTGTCATATGTACAAAGCGACACCCCGAAAATCCAAGAGTAAAAATCAGAGCAAATATGAATAGGATGCGGTACACTCTTAAAGCCCTCCAGAATGCTTATAATACAATTTCTCCAAAATTTTGCTATTAATAATTTGCCCGTAACTTTTTTAGAAGTAAGGGCGTTGCAGAGTGCAATTCTGAAATCAAGTGAGTTTGATTTAAGTAAGTCGGCGGGAATAAATCAAACAATGTTACGTAAGGTAAACTGATTGAAATAAGTTCGTAGTAAGTTGCTCTAGCGCTTTTTTGAGGACTAAAGTCCTCACTACAAACTTTTAATCAATTACGCTGTCCTACTTAACCTTTTTTGATTTATCTGAGTTTATTTATGAATTTACGCAAGTAAAACTCAGAATAATAACCCCTCCCCGCTTGCGGGGAGGGGTTTGAAACTGGATAAAAATATTTAGGCATGTCTAGGCAATTCTTGCTGATTGCCGACATAATGAGTGTATTCTCTCTCAGAGACAAAGATATGGAGGACATTCAATCAGTTACTATCAGCATCGGTGATGCTGCTAAAGAACTGGGAGTTTCAGTAGACACGCTAAGGAGGTGGTCAGACCAAGGAAAAATTAGGTATGAACGTGCTCCGAGCGGACATCGACGATTCTATTTAGCAGACATCAAACGTATCACACCGCGTGACTTGAAACAACTAGATGACCGCATAACTATTAATTATGCAAGAGTTTCAAGTCACGATCAAAAGAATGATTTGACTAGACAAATTCAAGTTTTAGAAGCTTTTAGCAGCGCAAATGGCTGGCAATTCGAGACTATATCCGATTTAGGTTCTGGATTAAATTACAACAAAAAAGGACTTAGAAAGCTTCTTACCCGAATATTAAAAGGTGATGTTGGCAGATTAGTATTAACTCACAAAGACAGATTGCTGCGATTTGGTGCATAATTAGTATTTGCTATCTGTGAAGAAATGGAAACTGAGGTAGTAATTATCAATAAATCTGCCTAAGAAATGAGCTTTGAGCAAGAACTAGTCCAAGATATGATTGAACTTGTGAGTGTATTTTCAGCGCGTCTATATGGTGCTAGAAGTCGTAAGAACAAAAAATTGATCGATGGGATATCTAGTGCAATTGATGAGGTGAAATAAATGCCAACTCTCACGTATGTTAAAGGATTACCGACTCCAGCAGAAGAATTAAATAGTTTGGGTCTCACTCAGTTTGAGATGTTCTTGGCTGCTTACAGTCCGGTATTTCACAAAGCAGCGTGTGAGACTGCCAACTATCTCCTAACTGGAAATAGCTTTAAGAAATCTAGCTGGAATACTTACTTACAGACGACTTACGGTATTTCAAAACGTCATGCTAATGGTGTAATCAGTCATGCTCAAGGTGCGGTAGACGCATCTAAGGAGCATAGAAAACGCCACATTAAAACGTTAGAAGGTAAGCTTAAATCTATCAATTCTTGGATTACCAAGTCAGAGAAGAAGTTAGCTAATGCTTCCAAGTTTTATGCTAAAAAGAATTGGCAAAACAGCAAGACGGGATGCAGATTTCCATTATCCTGTTCACTTCAATTCCGTGGTACTAACTGGAA
>JANZYY010000052.1 GCA_026419705.1 Fischerella sp. | reverse complement strand
GAGATGTGTATAAGAGACAGGTACTAACTGGAAAAATTTGCGTTTTCAGATTCACAACAAAAGGCGTCGTGCCTACCAACTGACTAAACAAATCGAGTATTTAAAGACCGCACCAATCCAAACAGTAATTCCAAGAAATCAGGTATTTGTGGTTGGTTCTAAGGATGAATCATTTGGCAACCAAGTTTGTCAGTGGGATGGAGATATTCTCAAATTCCGTGTACCTGCTTGCTTAGAATCAAAGTTTGGCAAGTACGTACAAACCAAGCTAGGTAATTTTGATCGCAACATTAACAGGTTGCCTAAAGATGGCTCTAAGACGTGGCATTTCTACCGCAAAGATGGTAAATGGAATGCAGCAGTACAGTTTACTCCTACACCAGTAAAAAGTGTCTCTCGACATTTAGCCTATGGTTGCATCGGAATTGACATGAATCCTGGCTCAATCGGTTGGGCATATGTTGATGGAGACGGAAATCTCAAAGCTCATGGTCAAATCCCATTGCAAATGGGACTACCATGTGGCAAACAGGAAGCTCAAATTGTTGATGCGTGCTTGCAGTTAGCCACTTTGGCTTACACCTTTGCTGTCCTGTTGTCTGCGAAGAATTAGATTTTTCAGGCAAGAAAGAACAACTTTCGGAACGTGGCAGAAAATATGCTCGAATGCTTTCAGGTTGGGCATATAGCCAATTTTACAAGCTGTTAGAAAGTATCTTGAGCAATCGAGGCATCTACTTGATGAAGGTGAATCCAGCATATACCAGTATCATTGGACTGGTGAAATATGCGCGTCAATATGGCTTAGCCAGTGATGAAGCTGCGGCTATGGCTATAGCTCGGCGTGGTATGCGATTAACTGAAAATATCCCAGGCTCCATAACCGCCTATCTCTCCGTGAAGGATGGAAAGCACGTATGGAGCCTGTGGAATCAACTAAATAATTTGATTAAGAAATCTAGCATCAAGCGTCACTGCTTCTATGCTATCTCTAACTGGGAATCTTTGATCAAGCGATGGTCGGAGCAATCTGTCCAGAGCAAGCCACAGCGTTAAAGATGATTTCTTGGAAGATATACCGCTAACTCCCCTCTACATAGATTTGGGCAGTATTGCCCAGATGTGCGTAGATTTTTAGAAGCGGTTCTCTGAAAATAAAGCAATCCAGTTTACTCTTTTGCCTTTATCTCATTTTTCCTTGCTGCTGCCGAGATAGGCAATTGCAGATTTTGCTCATAGACAAAATCATTGCGAATTTCTACCCCACGTTTGGGGAGGTTATTATTATCTCCAGCAATAGCATCTTGGGCAGGAATCTGCAATGTATACTTACCAACAGGAACTCCATCGAAACGATAAAGACCAAATTCATCTGTTAGCTCAGATGTAACACGTTTGCCATCAGCACCGATGAGTTCCACTTGTACTTGTGCCATTGGCTGGCCTGCTGCATCGGTGATGCGTCCGGCGACACCATATTCTGGTCTAGCAGAAAAATCTAAACGAGTAATAGCAGAACCTGCCACCTCAGCTATGATAGTGGATTTTGGTACAGCGAGTTCTACAGGTAATTGTTCTGGGTCAAGTTGGATCAAGTAAACACCTTCTCGCAAATTGCCTACAAAAAAGTTACCTTGGGAGTCGGTTACAGCTCCTCCAACGCTTTGATTACGGCTGTTGAACACTCGAACAAAAGATCCGCCTAAATCAAAGTCTTTGTTTTCTCCTTCTACTAAAATTCGTCCAGAGATACCACCGCGATCCTGCCCCATGCTGATAGAATCAGCGGGAGCAACTCTACCACCAGCAAAAGATAAATCTGATACTAGTGATAGAGTGAAGCGATCGTTGCCAATTCCACCAAAAGCATTTTTGCTTCTAGAGGGGATACCTTGATAATCAAGTCGCGCCAATAAACCAGGAAGTACCCGCATACTAGCACCTACAAGTGGTCCCACTTCTCCATCGCTATAGGCAAGTCCTAACCGCCAACTCAGACCTGTAGGACTAAGAGCATTGTGATTGAGAGCGGCCGTATAACGAGCAGCCAAATTACCACCAAATTCGGTACCTAAAGATATCTGATAATTACGGCTGAGATTCTGAGTAAAATCTGTAATGTATGTATCGCCGTAACTGTTAAAAGACAATCTAGTTGCGGAACTAGGGTAATAAAAAGCGTTAAATAAATACTCTCCCTGGTAATCGGGTCTGCCACTTAAATATAAGTTTGAAAAAGGACGTAGAGAAAAAGTCGGTAAAATATAGTCAGCTGAATTCTTTTCTATTTGTTGACTGCGAGCAATAAATCCTAAATTAAAATTGTCACTAAATTTGTATTTAACTTCTAGACTATGATTGTAGCGATCGCGTGATTGGCTGTTATACAAATAACCTTCTGGGAAAAATTCAGAATTACCGAGGATTTGCAAGCGTTCTAATTCCAAATCCAAATCGGTTGTGTAACCGAATTCACCACCAGAAGTACCAACACTAGTTGCGAGAATCAATGGATCTGCCACTTGCCAAACTAAACCCGCTTGTGTTTGCAAGCGATCGGGTAGTGTTTGTACTGTCCCTTCAAAAGTTAAATTATTTGCAAGTCCTCGACGAAACTGATAAAAAGCAACAGGTTCACCTTCATCAGTCGAATTCAAATTATCAAACAAAGCATCCTGCACCAAGTTACCGCTTAATCCCACACCAGCTAGTTGAACAACTCCTCCTGCTGGTAGCAATAAATCAGAAGCATTGATCCTTAAAGAACGAATTTCTATTGGTGCACTCAAGTTGTTACGGTCAAAAATCAAAACTTCAATTTCATTGCTTTGACCAGAAGGCAAATTTACATCAATAAATTCGTATTCTCCATTTAGCCCTACTTGCTGTTGAGCAACTACAATTCCAGCAACTCTTAACTGTACAAAACTCGCTGGTGGTGCTTTGCCTCGAAATGTTTGTATTGGTCGAGAACGTCTGGGTAAAAGCTGTGACGCACTGTAATTTGCAGTAAATCTATCAGCCGCTAGATTAGTATAAGCAACTTGTGCTCCAGTCAGATTCACGCCTGTAAGTAGGGGATGCAAACCTATTTGTTGCCGACCGATCTGATAGCGGAATTGACCAGCACGTTTAAAGAAAAAATATTCAGAGATATTTGGACTATTCTCAAAATTGTTATTCATGCGAACGCGCCACATCCCGCCCGCTAAGCGTCCTCCCAGTAGGGTAGAACTATACAAACTTGTGTCTTGTCCAGAACCACTATAAAAGTTGAATTCTTGCCTTAAACTCGAAAGCCCACCACTTGGAGGAGTAACTTCCGGTTTTAATTGCAAAGCTTGAGTGCGAGATTGCCCCCTGCCCGGTCGCCAAGGCAAGTCAACAATTAAAGCTAAATCAGAAGCATCAAACTCAATTTTTGTAAATAACTTTTCTTTGAGTAAAGTTTCACTTATGTATGTGACATTATTGATTTTTTTCAGGCTATTTTCAGTGAGATCAACTATTCCCAAAGGTGTTTTCAGCCGTGTTTTATCATCATTTTTTTCTACTTGAAAACCAGCAATCTCAGCAAATGCATCTAGTGGTATTAACAGAGTATTTCCATCTAAACGAACTTGTAAGCTACCAACTTCTTGCTCGTTGATAATTATCCCAACTAAAAAAGAGTCTCCCAAAGCTTTAATATTTTGAGCAAGACTGCTTGAGTCAGTATTCACAGGTACAGAAATACTATTAGTGTCTTTTGCTTGTTGAATATCATTTGTTGTTTTTGTAGCATCGGCTGGAGTAATTGATGTAGATTTTGCTCTAGCAGCAGAATTACTAGAAGATGATTGAGTATGATTATTTGAATTATTTAGGAGATTAGCAATTATCTTAACTTCAGGAGATTTATTTTCTACAACTACTGCATTACTGGCTAGTGATGAAGTTAATAATAGTGCTGCTGAAGTAGCTTGACTATTAGAAAATTCTGGCGGAATGTCTTGGAGCAAAGCCGCTAAAATATCATAATGTTGGGTTGCTAACTCAAGGCGATCGCTGAGATAGTCAAGCTGTTTCTCTTCTAACAATGAATCTATATTTTGTGACTTTACCACTGTAACATTACCGCTGTTTTCAGAAGAAGCGGCTTCTGAGATAAGTTTTGATTGTTCAGGTGAAGCCTGTTGTTCTGTAAACAGTTGATTTACAATCTGATTTGACTGTGTTGCGATTAAAATCGCAGGTGGTACAGGCGGTAAAGCTGGATAAAGCATACTTAAGCACAAAAGTGGTATGAGACAAGAAAATTTAAGCAAGCAAAGACTGACCGCCTAGATGATTTCCCAGGCAGTAAGTAAACTGAGACTTTGTTTTTATAAGCGCGAATTCTACTTGCTAGGAAAAAAAGAAGAATAACTAAGTGCAGATTTATCCGGAGAATTTCTGCTTTAGGACAAAAACTATCTGTTGCCAACAGAAGTTTTTTGATTGTGAGTAGGATTAGGTCGAGTGTCTGGTTGTTGGGTGGTAGTTTGCTTGGGAACAGTAAAGGGGATACCTTTGTCAATTGGTAGACCACTCAATTCGCCATTGATGTCTAAGACATAGTTGCCGGGTGGTAATTTTTTGGTAATGGGCAACAGTATGCGACGACGATTATCAGGTAAGACTGGTGAAGAGGGTAACGATCCTACGTCTAATAAATTTTCTGGAAGTTTTGCTTCCGCCTTGGCGAGATTTGCAACTGGTTGCGTCACTTCTGCTCCTGGATATTTATCAGCAGGCCAGATAGCATATTGACCACTAAGCCGCACATAGGCATTTCCTTTATTGGAAATATCAAATACACCCGTAATTTTATTTGCTTTGGTGTCTACAGTTACAGAGTTGAGTACGCCAACCCTTGTGATTTTGCCTGCATAGCCGTAGATGACAACACCCAACTTGCCAATTGTTTGAACAGTACTTGATGCCTTTTCAGCTTTAGGAATTTCTTCAAAAAAGATGACAGCACGATGTTCGCCGGGCTTGGGCTGGACTTTGGGACGAATAGCAAAGCGTACAGTC
>JANZYY010000532.1 GCA_026419705.1 Fischerella sp. | reverse complement strand
GTTTTAAATCTTCAGTCATTTTTTATTTTTATTCTGAGAATTGTTCTTTAGCTTTTTGAATTGCTAAAATTTGTTGGGGACTAGAAGTGATGATTTGATCTTCAGCATAAGAAGCTAAAACTTGAATAGCTGCTGCGATGGCACTACCGATTACCAGCACTGCCCCTAATTCTCGTAGTTCTTGCACGGTATTTTCCAGTACTAACCGTAATTTAGTTCCTAAAGATTTACTGGGACTGGTTGTTGTAGTGTCGATATTACTAGATTCCAAGCGCATGGTTTGTCCTGCTTGTCCTGCTCCCAGTAAATAGGTTCCTGACTGTAATAAAGCGGGTACACCTGCTTGCTGCTGGATTTGGAAACTTTTCTGGCGACGCTTTAATTGTGGATCTGAGGGTAGGTTAAATTTTAGATAACGAGCGATCGTTGGGTGAACTACAGGAGTTAAATCTTTTTGAAAACTAAATACAAAGCCAAGAATAGTCGCAATTAAGAGGGAAAACACTACTCTTAATACCACTATTTCTGGCTGGTCGCGAAATGCTGTCCAAGTTGCCCAAATGACGATAGGGTTAATTGTTGGTGCTGCTAGCAAAAAGCCAATTGCTACTGATGTCGGTACTTTTTGCATCAACAATCGCCGTGCTACTGGCACGTTACCGCACTCACAAACAGGAAACAAAAATCCCACCATACTGCCTACTAAAGCACCCAGTAGCGGGTTTTTAGGCATTTTTTCTACCAGTTTGCGTTCATCTACAAAAAACAGCAGCAAACTGGAGAACAATACCCCCAGCAGCAAAAAAGGCATCGCCTCGACTAGCAGACTTAAAAATAGAGTAAAACCATTGTTAAATTTATTCATGGGCGTCGCTGTCAAAAGCGGTTTCGAGTTTTATCGTTATGCCAGGTCATTGTATCGAAACGGGGATCGCAAACAGTAACATTCAGTGAACAATTGCTTTGATCTGATTGTTTTTGAAGGCTTTCAAGCCACTACTAGTCATAGATAATTATTTCAACCTGCGTGTATCTAGTCCTAGATAGCTGAACTTTAAAAATAGTTCCGATTTTAGAATTTCATTACTTACCTGCATAATTTTTGATTACATTTTTTTATAATTACACTAAGGTTGCTCAACATGATGCTACATTCTATGCTTTTTCATCAAGTGTTCATTGTTTTTTAAAGATACAGCGATCGCGATCGGTAAGTACTCATCCCGGCAAGAGTTTGTTTAAACTTATGATTTGGTTTTTTATTATAAAAATTTTAAAATTGCAAGACCAAAAAGGAACAAGTTAAGTTAAGGCAGCATAAATACACATATTTCTCATAGTGACTGCTACAAGATAATTAGCATGTCACAGGTGAGCGCACAGCCGTCAAAAAAACACCCACCCTGGATCGGGTAGGGCTATACTAAGAACACTTGCAAGAAAGATTGTCGTAAGAGTCACCTTTAGCGATCGGCGAATGCAGCCGAGTTACAACATAATCAAAATGTCCATTCGTGGTTTGGATCGTTTAACGCGGCGCGAACAGATGCTAGATTTGCAAGCTCTTTGAATGGGCTTGATTTAGCTATTTCTGCGATCGAATTCAAAGCGAGGGCTAGTTGCTCATGATTGCCAGATGCGATCGCACTATCAACTACAGCAAACAAAGCGCGAAAATTTTCTGCACGTTCATCAAACGAGCGATCGAGATATGCCATCAGCAACTCTCGCTGGACATTTTTATTCATGAGTTAGCACACAAAAAAGGGCAGGTATAAAACCCACCCTCTCAATCATCGCTAAAGATAAAAGTCATCAACTTTTTACTTTTACTTTGCTCCTTCAATCTCAGGTGCACTCAAAGATACCGCAGGCATTTTTTGTTGTGCTAGCGTCGGTACAAAATCGCGCAACCTGTCTGTTACCTGTACAGTTGTCGCATCGTAAACCTGCGTCAAGATCTTGGGATACAAACCAATCCCAATCACCGGCACTAACAAACAAGCAATGATAAATATTTCGCGGGGTTCAGCATCAATGAGTTTTTGGTGAGAAACCAATTCTTTGTTTTCTTCACCATAGAAAATTTCCCGCAGCATTGACAGCAGATAAATCGGAGTTAAGATCACACCAACTGCCATCAATACCACCACAATAATTTTGAAGGTAGAGCTATAAGCATCACTAGTAGCAAAGCCTACAAACACCATCAACTCTGCTACAAAACCGCTCATTCCAGGTAAAGCCAAAGACGCCAAGGAACAAGTTGTCCACATAGCGAAAATCTTGCCCATTTTCTTGCCAACACCACCCATTTCATCCAACATAAGGGTGTGTGTGCGGTCGTAAGTCGCCCCCACCAAGAAGAACAAACTTGCTCCAATCAATCCGTGGGACACCATTTGCAGCATTGCTCCATTCAAGCCCAAATCAGTGAAAGAAGCAATACCAATGGTGACAAAGCCCATGTGGGAAATTGAAGAGTAGGCGATTTTTCGCTTCAGGTTGCGTTGGGCAAAGGATGTGAGAGCAGCGTAGATGATATTAACTACCCCCAATATCACCAGCACAGGTGCAAAATAAGCATGAGCATCGGGAAGCATGCCAGCATTCATGCGAATTAAGGCGTAACCGCCCATTTTCAAGAGAATGCCAGCCAGCAACATATGCACGGGAGCTGTAGCTTCACCGTGGGCATCTGGTAGCCAAGTGTGGAGTGGGAAGATAGGCAATTTGACAGCGTAAGCAATGAGGAAAGCGCCGTAAAGCCACAGTTGCAGATTGAGGGCATAGTTTTTGGCAGCGAGCGCTCGCATATCAAATGTGACTGTATCGCCATAAAATGCCATTGCCAAGCCAGCTACCAAAATAAACAGCGAACCGCCCGCAGTATACAAAATAAACTTTGTCGCTGCGTATTGCCGTTTCTTACCTCCCCAAATTGCTAGCAGCAGGTAAACCGGAATCAATTCCAGTTCCCACACCAGGAAAAACAACAGCATGTCCTGGACTGCGAACACAGCAATTTGTCCGCCGTACATCGCCAGCATCAAAAAGTAAAATAGCCTTGGCTTCAGTGTTACAGGCCAAGCTGCTAAAATCGCCAGGGTGGTAATGAATCCAGTCAAAATAATTAAGGGCATAGACAAACCATCTGCCCCTACTGACCAATTCAGATCTAGCTGTGGAACCCAGGGATAACTCTCAAATAATTGCAAATTGGGATTAGAGAAGTCATACCCAGCATAGAAAGCAGTAACAATCAATGCAAAATCTATCAATCCAACAATCAGGGCGTACCAACGTACGGTTCTGCCGTCTTTATCCGGCAGGATGGGAATTAGCAGTGATGCTGCTATGGGTAACAGGATTATTGTTGTCAGCCACGGAAAATTAGCTGTATTCATTGAACTCGCTCTAAAGGTTCGGCTATCTGCTACTAGCTATTAACTAGCAGTTTTTTCGCGATCTGGTTGTTATTTGTTAGGTTGATTTAACAAAAATCAAAAAATATGAAGGCAGGTAAATCGCTTGCCCTGCCTTCATCTACATAACACACACTTTTTGACGAATAACTCAGTCCTGAGATAGCAAAGTGATTACTCGCGTCTTACTCACAGACATAACATGTTACGTCTGATTAGGTTACACCAAAGACAATCACTAAGCCCAGTACAGCGGCAAACACGATCAGAGCGTAGAATTGAGCGCGACCGTTTTCCAGGTATTTCAAACCTTCGCCGCTAATGAGGGTAAAAAAGCCCGTGAGGTTAACAGCACCATCAACAACGCGGTAGTCAACTTCCATGACTTGTCTAGCTAAGCGACGCGAGCCAAGGACAAAGACTTGGTGGTAAATATCATCAAAGTACCACTTGTTTAGAGATAGCTCGTAAAGCGGTTTGATTTTGGCTGCGATCGCCACTGGATTGATCTTACCC
>JANZYY010000531.1 GCA_026419705.1 Fischerella sp. | reverse complement strand
AGATGTGTATAAGAGACAGTCTCCAAACAATGTACACTCAAGCTCAATTTTTAAATATCAGTGTTGATGAATATCTCAAGCTTGAACTAGAGAGCTTAACTCGTCATGAATATATTGCTGGACAAGTTTACCCCATCTTAGGAGAAACTCCACCAGAAAAAATAATTACTGAAAATGTCTTTACTAGACTGCGTACACATTTATATGGAACAAATTTTCGGATTTTTTCATCAACTATGAAATTAAAAATTGAACCATTAAATATTTTTTATTATCCAGACATATTTGTGATTTCTAATCACAAAGACATCGGAAAAGCTTTTAAAACTCATCCTTGTTTGATCGTGGAAGTTGCTTCACCTATTACGGAACGCATAGACCGCAACGAGAAACTAATTAATTATCAACAAATACACAGTTTACACGAGTATATATTAGTTTATCAATCCCATATTCAAGTTGAAATTTACCGCAAAGATTTTCAAAACAACTGGTTTTTAGAAGTCTTTCAATCTCCTCTAGATTTTATTAAATTTGCATCTGTAGATTTAACAATGCCGATCGCAGAAATTTACGAAGATGTCATCCCAAGTCTGGATGATTAGTCGTGATTCTGTCGGCGAGCCTTCTTGCAAAGTTCTTTTGCGTGTGAGTCTTGGCTGATAATATCACCTTTACGATTAAATAAAACAGTACCAATCCTCAAAGCAACATTTGCATATTTCTGTACATAAGCTGTAGCTTTCTGACTAATTTTTTCAGCCAATATCTTAAATACGGATTCTGCTATTCCAAATTCTCTCAATTTTTGGTAGGCTGCATCTGCAGTCCTAGCATCCAAAACCGCCCTTGTAGCTTGTAAATCACCTCCAGCTGCAACCACAGCCGCACCGATAATTTCTAATTTGGCATCTGCGAGATGACTGGAGACATTGAAAATGCCACCTGCTAATTTAATTAGCTTACCCTGGTATCCCAACAGCAAAACAGAATTTGCATGAGTTAGCCCAGCTTCTACAAGCATGGCACCAATCCAGTTACCAGTTTGAACAATAACTGACTCTGGTATGCCTAAACGTCTGTCTCTTATACACATTGCTACCAATGCAAAACACCAAATCAGGACTATGTTTAACTTTTACTTGCAATTGCAGACGCAATTCTTCCAAGTGGTCAGCCGCAGACAGGGGTTGAGAAATTCCACTTGTTCCTAACAGTGCCAGTCCCTCCACAATCCCAAAAGCTTCATTAGAAGTACGTTGTGCCAACTGACGGCCTTCAGGAAGAATAATCGAAACCGTTGCTGTTTGGTCTGGAGGAATGAGCGACAGTAAATTGGCATCAAATAGACGACGGGCGTAGCTGTAAATCGCTGCTTCTCCAGAGATTGTTTTTCCTAACCCCTCACCAGCTTGCAAAATCAGAGCTTGAGATTGTCTTTGTGACAACCTCACCCAAGCCCAAATGGGTGTGTTGCGAGTTAAATCTAGATTATCGCCTGGATCGCTAAGCGTAATTGCTAGGGCGCTTTCAGGTTCTAGCATGGCTACCTGTAAAACAGGAATCTCTGCTTTTCCCGGCAGAAGATCGATCTCAACACATAAATGAGATTCTATGTTTGCACGCAGGTGCATGAAAGCAGCCTTAGCGGCGGCTACTGCAAAAACCGGCAGAGTATAACCAGTGCGAGCCATTATGAATTATGGATATATTAAAGCTGATGCAAAAGGTTTTTAAACTTTTGGTGAGACAGATATCTGTCTACTAACTACAAGTATGGGTAAACGTACCATGGCACCTCTCTACAACTTGCAGAATGCATTAGAGTATCCGGAACGAAAAGAGCGCACGCTTTCCTGTTCCGGGTTAAACTGATGTCGCAAGATGCAGCCGGTATCGTTACCAATGACATGAATAGATACCGAAGGTGCAAATATTGTTGTTGTCTTGACTGCATGGATGTCGCCATCTGGAGGCAAAAGCCTGTAAATATCACCGGCCCTGAGTTGGCGTGTTTCAACTACTTCTAATTTGGCGCACCCTTCTACATCGCCTTTGTCCACACGGCGATACACCGTATATTGTTGTCTACCTTTATACAAACCAACCAATCCCCAAGCTAAATGATCCAGAACAGGAGTAGTTGAACTAGGGGGAATTACCATACTAAAAACAGTTAAAGAACGATCCCGAGAGCGATACAGCAGCCATTGACCAATTTCACCGCCGATTCTGCTGTCGGGATTTGGTTGCAAAAAACACTCTGGTAGCCAACCTTGTTTTGTTAGCAGTTGACGGAAATAGGGTTCAAGAGCATTGAGAGTTTCCACGCGATCGCTGCTACTTGTGCGAGAGTTAATTTCAGTAGCTATGGCTACGAATTGTCGCAAATCGGGGCTATCAATAAACCACTGTTCTTCTGCAAGTGGTTCCAGAATAGTAGTATGACTCATGGAAATTCCTGTGAAAACACCAAGTGAATACTTCTATTCCAAATTTGGAATAGTTGAGACGATAGTTGCTGTTTGTTGCTTCCTTGACTACACCTTCCCCGCACCACTATCATCAGACCTAGGCCCTCGCCGATCGGGAGCACATCAAACAGCTTCTCTGTCATCTGTTCTGACAGTACTTGCTGAAGCTTCACCCCATATCAATTTTATAACTTTTGCTCTGGAGTTAGTGGTACATGAACTAAGAGTTCACCTTATCCTTGTCAATTAGTGGTTTAGAAAAATTTCTTTTTTCACCACATAGACACAAACACACCAAGTTTTTCACCTATCTTAACAGGGTTAGAGTTCACCTTTACACCTAGTGGTTTGCCGAAGCAACTTTGCGGGGTTTGTAGTTGGCGCTTTCGCGCTGAAGCGCTAACTAAAAACAAAACAATACTTACCCAGCAATTTTGGTTTGGTGGAGTACTAACGATCGCATTAATAATCTCTCATCAAAGGTAATCTAATTAATTCATAAGCACCACTTTTTCCTAAACTTTGATAATCAGATGGCTGCAAGCCCATTTCTGGAAACTTTTTCGGCTGAGCTAGAATCAATATCGACGCAGGCTGTGTTCTATTAACTGCCTGATTTCTGATATATTCTCCTCCAGCTGCCGTCATTTTGATGAAAGTTACGTGACGCTGGGTATAAAAAACAACTGTGGGTTTTTTGAAACCAACCATGACTAATTCTTCGCCTGGTTTTTGAGTTTGCACGGCGATCGCCGATAATTCCCGTAAAGGTAATTGACGCTCTTGGTCTACTAAAAATAAAGCTGGAGTGAGAACAAAAATCAAAAAGGCTGCAAATGCTACCACATTCACACCGATGAAAAAACGCCAACGGCGACGCAGTAGTAAGACTGCCAAAATTACCGCACAAACTAACCAGATAATTCCCCCCAAAGCTGTTAAACCCGACTGTTGCAGTAGTTGGCGGAACTGAGGAGCAGCCGGATCAATACCGATTAACTGAGGTACGTAAAAAAGTGCTACTGCGATCGCTGATATAAATACCACATTGATCCAGCCAGTCCAGAGGAGGGGAGAATAATTGTTTATTTTTTCCTCTGCGCCTTTGCTTCTGTGGTGAAAGATATCACTCCACAATAGTCCCACGAGAATAGCTGCTGCTGGCATTAAGGGTAAAACGTAGCTGGGAAGTTTGGTGACAGCAATGGTGAAAAAGCCAAAGATACTGACAAACCAGAAAAATGCAAATAAACCAAGTTGCTGCGAACGTTCTTGAGAACGCCAGTACTTGCGCTGCCAAAATTTTAACCGTGCCATTGATAGCGGCAAATAAACCGAGTATGGAGCAAAACCCAGTAATACTACCAGAAAATAAAAATACCAAGGAGCTGCATGACCGTTGACTACTTCTGTAAAGCGTTCGATGTTGTGGTAG
>JANZYY010000530.1 GCA_026419705.1 Fischerella sp. | reverse complement strand
CATCAGTACTGTGCAGTAGCAGAGAAGGTTCGCCAACGATCCATCCTTCTTCTCCTGCAAAACTGATAGAGTTAAAGCGATATTTGTTGTCATCTAATTGCAGTTTGATCGGCTGCCAAGTTTCACCACCATCTTTAGTTTCTAAAAGAGTAGCGTTGCTGCCTACTAGATAACCATGTTGAGGATTGCCAGTAAAGGCAATATCCAACAATTTTGCATCTGTGTCTATAGAAATTATTTCCCAAGGGTTGTAGCTAGTCGAAGGAACTTTACTACAACCGACACACATGATGACAACAACAAACAGGGCAATTATTCGTTGCCAAATTTTCATTCTTGAACGCATTTCTATTAGTTTTTTGTAAATTTGTTTATGGTTACTTAATTTAGGTGAGGCATTGCCCCACCTGATAATTAAGAGCGCGTTTTATTGTAAGCCATAAAGACTGAGAAAAAACAAGAAAGCAAGGGCTAAACCACCAAAAATCAAAATACTCTTCTGAGTTGGGGTCAAGCTATTGACACCGAGGCCATAACCGAGATTTTCTTGAAAGCCAGAAGCCTTACCCGCAGGACCAATATTGGTAAAAGCGCTCTTCTTTGCACTACAAACCGGACAGCGCCAAGTTAGTGGCAGTTCTGCGAAAGCCGTACCTGGAGGAATATCATGTTTTTCGTCCCCTTTACTGGGTTCGTAGACGTAACCACAGGAACGACACTCATAGCGGTCTAAAACTGGATTTTCGACAGTTTGTTCGCTCATGGCTGTAGCATGGGTGAGGGTCGAAGCTTAAATATACGTTAAAAATTATGACATAAGTGTTAGGTTTTTCTATCACAAACAAAAACGAATCAAATAACCCCTAGCGATGTTTTCCAGAACTCAGAAATGTCAAAAGGATATAATGTAAAAGAAAGTAACAGAGTTTTTTCACTTATAGCGGTAGATATTCATTGTGTTTGTCCTCAGCGGTTACGAGTACCTTCTAGGCTTCTTAATCATCTGTAGCCTAGTGCCTGCCTTAGCTCTAGCAGCATCCAAACTCCTGCGGCCTAGCGGTCGCAGCCCGGAACGGCGCACCACTTACGAATCCGGTATGGAACCCATCGGTGGAGCCTGGATTCAGTTCAATATCCGCTACTACATGTTTGCGCTGGTATTTGTGGTATTTGATGTGGAGACAGTGTTTTTATATCCTTGGGCAGTTGCTTTCCACCGTCTGGGTTTATTGGCATTCATAGAAGCGCTAATCTTTATTGCAATTCTTGTAGTTGCCTTAGTTTACGCATGGCGTAAAGGAGCTTTGGAATGGTCTTAGATGCTAATTTAACAGCTAAAGATTTGGAACAGCAGCAAAAAGAGCGCATCCTCAGCCCGATTGGGCGTCCGACAGTTACTCAAGAACTGTCGGAAAACGTGATTTTGACTACAGTTGATGACCTCTACAACTGGGCGCGTCTTTCTAGTCTTTGGCCTCTATTGTTCGGTACTGCTTGCTGCTTCATCGAGTTTGCAGCAATGATTGGCTCCCGATTTGACTTTGACCGCTTTGGACTAATCCCCCGTTCTAGCCCTCGACAAGCTGACTTAATTATTACAGCAGGTACGATTACGATGAAGATGGCACCTCAATTGGTGCGTCTTTACGAACAAATGCCTGAACCCAAGTATGTAATCGCAATGGGAGCTTGTACGATTACTGGCGGGATGTTCAGTATGGATTCCCCGACAGCGGTACGCGGAGTTGATAAATTGATCCCGGTGGATGTGTATTTACCTGGTTGTCCGCCGCGTCCGGAAGCAATTATGGATGCGATTATTAAGTTGCGGAAGAAAATCGCCAATGATTCGATGCAAGAACGGAGTGTAATCAAGCAAACACACCGCTACTACAGCACGACTCACAATATGAAATCAGTACCACAAATCCATACTGGTAAGTATTTGCTTTCCGAGACTCGGGTCACCCCGCCAAAAGAATTGACGGAAGCGATGGGTTTACCAGTACCACCTGCTCTGCTAACAGCGAAGAAGGAGGAGGTAAACCGTGGCTGAAGAATCAAAACCAGTACCAGCAGAAGAACAGTCCCTGGTTAAAGCAGGTCCAGTTTCTCAGTGGTTGACGGAAAATGGCTTTGCCAATGAACCCTTGCAAGCGGATGCGAACGGGGTAGAGATCATTAAGGTTGAGCCGGATTTCCTACTGCCAATTTGCACTGCTTTGTATGCTTACGGCTTTAATTATCTCCAGTGTCAATGCGGTATTGACCTGGGTCCCGGACAGGATTTGGTCAGCATGTATCACTTGATTAAAGTCGGTGATAATGTTGATAAACCAGAGGAAGTACGTATCAAAGTTTTCTTGCCAAGAGAAAATCCGAGAGTGCCTTCTGTGTACTGGATTTGGAAAACTGCTGACTGGCAAGAGCGCGAGTCTTACGATATGTTTGGGATTGTTTACGAAGGACATCCGAATTTGAAGCGGATTTTAATGCCGGAAGATTGGGTAGGTTGGCCCTTACGTAAGGATTACGTTTCGCCTGATTTCTACGAGTTGCAAGACGCTTATTAGAGTTAATGGCACCTCATCCCCCTAGCCCCCCTTTCCGCTGGCGGAGAGGGGGGTAGTTTTTTGAAGGGAGCGATCGCACTATGGTATAACAGATAAAAAAAATTATACCAATTCTCAAAAATAGAACTGCACATAGTTTGTAGTGAGTACTTAAGTACTCACTACCAACCAAGAACATTTGTACTCATTTGTTGGAGAAACGGTATTACATTTGCAAGGCGATATTTTTACTCATACAATCGAGAAGGGGCTTAGTTATATTTAACACAAGCCTAAATATCTTTAATTGATTGGTCGGTTAATAAATTCAGGCTGAAAGAGCGATCGCCAAACCACAAATGATGGTAAACAAAATAAATGATATCGCTTGGCAGGCACGTCAGGGTAGCGTTGCTGCGATTATTCAAGTACTGAACGAAAAATTAGCAAATTCAGGCGTCAGAACCAGAGCTGTTTTTGACGATGGTGTGTTGCAACTTCTCTGTGAAGCTCAAACAGTCGATAAACTAGAGCAATCAACTCTAGTCAAGCAAATTCAGCAAATTCTTGAGTCAATAGCACCCCGTAATATCCGTAGAGTCAATATCAATAGCCGAATTGTACGAGAACAGCAATTGTTATGGTTAGAAGAAATTACCCGCGACCCTGAGAATCAATTGCTATGGTCTGAGGAAATCATATTAGAAACACCTAATTATTTTCAGGAATTAATTAAAAAAATTCGAGATCAAAAATCTGAATCAGCAAAGCTAATTTTACCCAAGTTCCAATCTTCTCGTCCTAAAGTAATTACTAACCATAAGCTCAAAAACTCAGCCTGGGGAAGGTTATCAGTTGCTTTGAGTTTATGCTTATTTTTGCTCTTGCTAGGCTGGCTTGTTTATGCTGTAGTGAATGGCAAACTGAAAAATCTAGCCATCTCTGGAAGATCAAATTCTCAAGCCCCAACAATAGAATCTTCTATCCAAACAGAAGACACCTTTATACAAGCAGTGCGAATTGCTAACCAAGCTTCTGCTGCTGGTAAAACAGCTAAAAATTCAACTCAGTGGTTAGAAATAGCTGCTGACTGGCAAAGGGCTTCAGATTTAATGAGTCAGGTTTCACCTAGCCACAGTCGTTATCAAGAAGCGCAAATTCGGACTAAATTGTATCAGCAATATAGTAAGGAGGCGCAAAAAGAGGCTGAGAAGAGTAAATTTTAGTTTTTTGTTAGGTGATACACGCGATTGTGACACCAGGAAAATCAACTGTGGCTACATCACCCGGATTACATTTCACTTGGAGTTTAAGGGTTTTGGCATTGATAAGTAGTTCAACTTAATTAAATATAAAACGCTCAACATCATAATTGCCGCGATTGGCTCTAGCTTCAATGCCGTTG
>JANZYY010000529.1 GCA_026419705.1 Fischerella sp. | reverse complement strand
TCTCCAGGCCCAGCACCAACCAAATAAACCTTCCCCAAACCTTTGTTCCCCTCTTCCTTGGCGTCCTTGGTGTCTTGGCGGTTCATGACTTTATCAAATCCCAAATCAGCTCGGCTAATTCTGCACTTACTCCCAAAGGCTCTGCCAGTTGCAAATTCACCTCCGGAAACTGTAATTGTAACTTTTCTGTTGTCTGAGCGATCGCATCAGTTATTCCACCTGCGAATAAAAAGTATGGCAGAATTGCAATTTGCCTGTACCCAGCAATAATTAGCTCTTGGACTTGCGTTTCTAAACTGGGAGGTACAGACCAATAAGCAGTCACTGCACCTAAATTCTTTGCCATTACTTCCACTAGCTGTTGGGAACCCGGACGACGACTACCGTGCGCTACAAGAATCTTCGCCGTGGCTGTTGTAGTTGCGAATTGCTTGGCTAACAAGCCTTCTAAACTGGGGTGACAACCTAAATATGCTTGCAACTCTATCAAGATATCTTGACCAAGAACTTGCTTTGCCAGTTCTACTTCCGTCGGAATATCTTCCATTACATGCACTCCTGGTAGCAGAAATAATGGCACGATTTTGAGGCGAAACTTCTGCAAAAAAGCTATGTTCCTGGCAAATTTGATGATTTGCTCGTGTAAAGGTTCTGGACTCAATTCCAAGAATGCTGTACCTATAAGAGTTTCACACCTAGCTATAGAAGCAACACTACGTGCTTTTTCAGATACCAGTCTTGCCAACTGCTGCATAGCAATTTCCGAGCGCGGATCTCGGCTTCCGTGAGATATCAGTAGATATGCAGATAGCATTGGCAAAAGTGCAACTCAAAACCTCTACTCGTGTTATTTTAGCAATTGGTTGACTGTTGTTTGTTGATAGTTGGTTGTTCCAATCAACAAACAACAACTAACCACTAACTACAAATTAAGACTGCTTTTCGGCTAACGGCTCGGCAATGTAACGAAAAGTAGGTTCCGAATTCCAAGGCCCGCGTTCATCCTTACCATCAGTAGATAAGTTATAGTAAATATCCACAGTACTATCAGGTTGGATATTACCAAAAAACGGATCGGTTAATTTACCCAAAGAATCCAGCGCTTTCATGAACATTTGGGTATGAGATATTTCTCGGGTCAGAAGATGAACAAGTGTTTGTTTAGTACCTTCATCTGGAGCTAGTTTAATTAATTCTTCGTAAGTTTGACGTGCTCCTGCTTCCGCAGCGATATCAGCTCTTAAATCGCGCACAACATCACCACCCTCATTAACATAATTAGCACTCCAAGCATTACCTTGACTATCTAATAAGTGTGGTCCCATACCCCGGACAGCAAACAAAGTGCTTTTATAAGCTTCGGTTTGATCGACATTTTTAGTATGCGCTTCAATGAGCTTCCCGATCATTTCCAAATGACTAAACTCTTCAATGGCAATATCTTGTAGCATGTCCCGAATTCCAGCATGTTCGCAGTGAAAAGATTGGGTCCAATACTGCAAAGCCGCTGTTAATTCACCTGTAGCACCACCAAACTGCTCTAAAAGCAGTTGAGCAAAACGCGGATTGGGTTGATTAACGTTAACAACGTGAATTGTTTCTTTTTTATGAAAGAACATCGGCTAACTCCCTCTCTTTAAGCGTTTTATTCCATCAGTTGATGAATCATTTGTACAAACACAATGACTCACAACAGAAACATGGTCGTATAAAAACTCTGCCTGTAAATTAGTTAGTTATTTTTCAGGTTTTAATTACTACGTGTCTCTTGCTTCTGTGAAAAGAGATTGATTGAGCCAAAAAAACACGTGCCAATGCTACAAAGTAAATAACTCCAAGTGCGCACTGACTTCCCTAATAACTACAGACAGTTAGAACAGACTCTTTAAGAATGCTAAACATTGCAGCGAAGCTTGACCTTCTCCTAAAGAAAGACTTGCTGTGTAATTATTTATAACTAAAGCTTGATTTTATTTTTGTAGAGATTTAATTAGAATATTTAGCTTGAATTTTGTCACAACTGCTCACACGTGCGGCTAAAACACGCTCGGTATTGCTACGATTGAGAATCACCAATCCCCATGCTTAATGGCTTGACTAATATTTCCCCTAACGCTGTTCGGCTTTGTAAGTATAGAATTGGTTAAAAGCTGCCAATGTCTCAAATTTATAACCTGGTGTGGAAGGCAAAACAGAATCTAGAGCAGGTAGTAAAGAACTAAGTTTTAAATCTGTACGGTAGATACTAAAAAGTATAAAATTTTGACGCTCCGTACTTTCTGTAATTAGTTCCCGTATTTGTGGTTGAGTTGAAACTACTACTTGCTTGCAATTGAACTTCATAACGTTTTCTATGAATTTGGGGGTTTGTTTGCAAACGTTCGTTTTGAGATATTCTGTCAACTTTTGCACTGCATACTCTTCATATTCAACCTGACTGGGATTTGTCTGCACCATTGCTACTCCCAAAACGGCTAGTCCGACAACTCCCACACATGCCGTAATATTTAAAATTTTCATTTTCCAAACAGTGACTTGCTCTGGTTTTTAGACTCCAGATTATCTTAGTCCGTTCCTTGGAAAAAACTCTAGATCAATTCGCCAAGAAAGTGCTATAATCAGAGGCGCTGTGGCGAGCGTAGCCAAGTGGTTAAGGCAGAGGATTGTGGTTCCTCCATCCGTGGGTTCGAATCCCATCGCTCGCCCCTTTGCTTTTGTAACTGCTTCCTCACCTTGGTGTTGCTCAATCCAAGTAGAGACGCGAAACTACCCTACCGCCCCGCCTGCATCGAAATTAGCAACGCCCTCATATCTAATTTTTAGTCTTCATCAAGAGCAGGGAAAAATTCCTCAAATTGCCACAAATTTTCTTTATTTTCGAGGAACCAAATCCGAGTTTCTGGAGTTAATTTACTCCAAATGATTTCTACAGGGAGATGGGGAGACGCATATCGATACTCCCGACCGAGGGCTTTGAGATTTTCGGCTACATCATCAGGAATACCAAATTCTTGCCAATCAACTTCTCTATGAATTCCAGACACTCCTCTGGCAGGATCGAAAACTAGCTGTGCAGTTCTAATCAAATCGGCAAAGTGTACTGGCTTGAGTTTGTGAATTTCCGGAATTTTTGCTGCTTCGTTATTTTCGCAAGACATTGTGACGATCGTGGTGAAGGTTAATTGATTCGCGGGACTTACTCTCAGAGATCTCCACCCCGATGCCTTTAGTTTAGCGCATAGCAGCAAATGTGAGCGATCGCCCATCCTCAAGAACACAGTTGCGCTATCGCCGATCTTCCTATCTAAAGCCTGTCTCAAAACCAAAATTTGCATCGGATTCTATTTTTGTAGAACCCCAACAAAAACTGCGATCTCAAAACAAGCATCTGGTAAAAGGGTCAAAGGTCTTTGTTTTCTTTCTATCAGCTTCCACCATCTGCGCTCATCTGGAAACTTCTAATAGAATTAAAACTCTCGCTTATCTCCCCTTGAGGAGAATATCTTGTCCAAGTCCCTTTCCAGTCGCTGTTAGCATAATATCGACAAAAACTATCCCCCTTTTGTAGCTGTGCTGCGACGTTATCCGCCATTGATAAATATTCCATTTGCTGCTCCAGTCACTCATTGTCAACCAGAACTGTAACAGCAGCGACAGCTATTAACATTTCGTCATTTTTGTCATTGAGTTCGGGAATCGCTCTACCTTGGACAACCATTCCCCCAGGCTCAACAGTTAGAGATTTACGACCAAAGGGTAGTACAGATAGTACTTTCTCTTCCTGCACTTGCTGTGGGTACGGTACTGCAACCTTTACTTCCACAATCATCTCATTGGGGTCACTCAAATGAGCAACTTCCCACACACCAGGTAAGGCGTTATTAGCAATGGCATTTCTAACTGCTCTGGCTGCTGCTACCGTCGGATCTTGTCCGTGCCTGTCTCTTATACACATCTCC
>JANZYY010000528.1 GCA_026419705.1 Fischerella sp. | reverse complement strand
TTGTTGTTGAGAATCGGTTGTCCAAGCACTTGCACCCAAGCCAAAAGGTGTAGCATTTGCTAGTTTAATTGCTTCGTCAATATTTGGTACGCGGAATAACAACGCCACTGGACCAAAAAATTCTTCTTTGGCGATCGCGCTATCTGGGGAAAGGTCTGTAATAATTGTTGGTGGATAGAAGTTGCCAGGACGATCTCCCAAAGGCTTTCCACCTGTGAGGACTTTTCCTCCATATTTGATACTAGTTTGCACTTGTCGGTCTAAGTCTTTGAGAATATCAGAGGTTGCCAGTGGTCCAAGATCGGTTTCCGGTTGCATGGGATCGCCTATTTTCAGCGCATGGTATTTTTCTAATAGCAGCTTTTCAAATTTGTCTGCGATCGCTTCTTGGATGATGAAGCGTTTTGCTGCTATACATGATTGACCGTTATTCAACATCCGTGCTGTAGTCGCAACTGCAACTGCTGTTTCTAAGTCAGCACTTTCTAACACAATAAACGGGTCACTGCCACCCAATTCTAGAACTGTCTTCTTAATTTGTTTACCACATGCCGTGGCAAGAGATATGCCTGCTGGTTCGCTTCCTGTCAAGGTGGCTGCTTTGATGCGCTCATCGCTGATTAAATCGGCGACTTTGGCGCCAGGTATTAACAAGGTTTGAAAAACACCTTCAGGGAAACCCGCCTTCCGGATAATCTCTTCAATTGCCAAGGCACACTGCGGTACATTAGAGGCGTGTTTGAGTAAGCTGACGTTTCCCGCCATGAGTGCAGGTGCTGCAAATCGGAAGACTTGCCAAAAGGGGAAATTCCACGGCATTACCGCAAGGATTATACCCAATGGTTGATATTTGACAAAACTTTTTGTTGCATCGGTTTCTACGTAGACATCAGCCAGAAATTCAGCGCCGTGTTCGGCGTAGTAGCGACAAACCCAAGCGCATTTTTCCACTTCGGCGATCGCACTTTTGTAAGTCTTGCCCATTTCCAGGGTCATCAACTTGGCAAAGTCCGCCTTTTGTTGCTCTAAAATACCAGCAGCTTGTTCCAGCCAGCGCGATCGCTCTGGAAAACTCGTCATCCGGTACTTTTCAAAAGCCTGTTGCGCCAATTCCAGTTTGGCTGCTATTTCTCTATCATTATGTGGCTCAAAGTTTTTGAGCAACTCCCCTGTGGCGGGATTAATAGTGGCGATAGGCATTGCCCAACCTCCCGTAAACAGTAACTTGAGGTAGCATTCTAACTTTTACCCGTATCCATAGTGGAAGCTACCATCCAAATTTTAGACTTTTAGCCAAGGTTTGGTTTGTAAATGTTAATTTTTTGCAAACTAAATGCAACAAAAAATACGAATTATTCAGTAATTATATTGATGAATGGTTTTTTGGTGCTTAAGTAGATTTGCCACAATTAAGCGGTGGTATTATATACAATTATTTGTAATTTGTCAAGAGTCATCGGTAAGAGTTTCAGGTGTGTTTTTGTAACTGGCGTTATGTTTATTTCCACCCACCTACCTCATAGGGTTGTGTTGCAAAAAATATTTGAAATGATAAGTTCCTCTCGAACCACCGACTTCTACTCACGAGAGTCGAATTGATCAACTGCTAGTGAAGGTGGGCGATCGCGTTAAAGATTGACAAGTAATTGCGATTTTGGATAGCCGCGATCGCCTCAAGTTATTCAGTGAAAGTAGTCCGTAAAGGTTTTTGCCAACATGAAAATTAAAGAAATTAGTTTCTATCAAGTATCTCCTCACATGCTGAAAAAGCTAAAACAAAGCCTCAAGCTTTGGCATGAGTTTACTAATATCATTAGCTTTTCAGAGGCTAGAAACTTGGATGAGGTAAAACGGTATCTTCTCCACAATTCAGTTTTAGAACCCGAATCCCAAGAAGATATTCTTCGCATTTTGGCAGAAGGAAAACCTTCTAAACTATCTTTTGAATTTGCTTACAGCCATTGTCTGCACTGTTATCTGAGTGCTGGTTATCAAGGCGATAAATATGAGGTGATACCACCCGAAGACCCAGCTAAGCGGTTGTTATGGCAGTACAAAGACTAGTCTGAGGATTTTGATAATTGTCTTTCGCTATTTTACAGACATCCTGCAAATAACCTGCCAATGGTTGATGCATTCACCAAAAGAAAGTAGCAATTATAAAATATAGAATTTCATTTTTATATTTGTGGTTTAAGTTTCCACTGGATCAACTTCAGTCAGTTTATACATGTGAGGAAAGGAAGACTTTCTATTCTGGATATGTTGGGACTACAGTCGTTCCAACTCTATGTGTGACTCGACGCAGAAAGGATGGAGGATTGTATGTGAAGAAAATAAGACTGAGTTCAAAGGAAAATGCAGTCACTATGTCAAACCTAATCCATAATTTTCTCTAGCATCTCGCGGTGGAATGCAGCGCCAGGGTTGTATTGCATAAACAATCTTGATTCGAGAGGACTTGATCATTTCAAATCTTTTTTGCAACACAACCCCCTCTGGACACCAAGCTATTTTGTTTTGTTGGCACTGCTGGCAATATTTCTACTGAAGCGGTTAAAAACTATATTGCACAGCAGCGAGAATAGTTAGTGTTACGGCAGGATAAACTCTGGGTCGTAGCTTTCATCCCCTGGCTGAAGCCAAGGGGTTTTTAGCCTACCCTTTAAACAGTAAATTTATGTTACTTCTGGTGAAGCTTTATTGCCAATACCCAGTGCTTTTTTACTACGCTTTAACTGCTTCCAGAGCGCGTGAATTTGATTATATGCTTCTTCAGGAGACAGCTTGCCAGCCGTCTCTAAATTAGTAATGTAGCTAACTTTTTGAGCAAATTCTTGGAGGTTGGCATTAAATGCTAAGTACTCTGGTTTGAAGTTGCCGCGATAGCGACTGCAAGGGTAGAGAAAATAGTTAAAATTTTGTTGTTCGGGCTGCACTCTTATTCTCCTTATATTCTTTATATTTTTGATTAATAACTTCAATCTTCTCCCAAGATTCAGGTATTGATATTTTGATTAACTATTAAATTTAATATATTAAATAATTTTTATGTCCACTGTCATCTGCTTAAAGAATCAGTTAAATTTGAACTAATTCCTGTCAGTGAATACACAGTTGAGCCAGTCCGGGCGGGATCAAAATGAAAGTATGATTTTCTAGTAGAATTTCCGAATGTATTGACTGCGATCGCCCTTTTTCAGGTTGCTTTGTTTTGGTTTCGGCAATAATTCATCCAGTGGGTCAGTAGGCGATCGCTTTTTTGAGACATTAACACCGCTTAGTACCAGAGATTTTAAAATAGCATCTGCCTGAAGTAGTAATTTTATATAAGTTTTGTAAACTATTTTTTCGCACTCTTGACATAGGACTGCTATCAATACGATTCGGTTAAAGGTTAAAGGGGAAAATATGGAGTTTTATCCCTTTCCCCTTTCCCCCTTAACCTAACGGTATTGGGGCCGCTATCAGTTTTTGCCCAAACAACATGTTTACAGTATCGTATTGTCACAAAAGTAAAGGTAGCTGCGTCGCTATTGATGAAAATGAGACGCAGATTTTGATATCTTAGATAAAGAAATCGATTCGCAGAAACATAAATGGACTGGATAACCGTACTGCGATCGCTTCAATCGCGATTGAAATATCATTTGCGGAGATTGAGATTGAGATTAGCTCTAATCATGCGGTAATTTCCGCTTAAACTTGGGAGATTATCAGGGAGCAATTACAGATTATACCCGGACAAGAAATCTTGCTCCTAAGGACGCTGATACGTATGACAATCGTGGTAACACTCGCTATTGTTTAGGAGACAAGCAAGGAGCGATCGAGGATTTGCAAAAAACCACAGATATCTATCGCAAAGAAGGTAATATAGCAGAATATAAAAAAGCACGCGAAAGAGTTTTAGAATTAGAAATAGAAGAATCTTTAGATGATTTCAATTTTTAAATAGTTAGTGGTTAGTGGTTAGT
>JANZYY010000527.1 GCA_026419705.1 Fischerella sp. | reverse complement strand
GCATCCTCGACTTATTACAATTAGCAGCTTACAGTGGGACACCGACAGAAGATATTGACAAAGTATTAGCAACAGCTCTAACACAGCAGGAGAATGTGATTAGTTTAGAACCGGAATTCGTAGCCTCTTTGTTGTTAGATTGGCGTAATTGGTGTTTAGAGCGGGGCTTACTTTCCTACGGAATTATTACAGAACTTTACAGCCAGTACTTATTGCCCGATCCCGATTACCAAAAAAGGCTTGCAAAACGCTACCAAGGAGTACTGGCCGATGATGTGCAAGATTACCCTGCCATAGCGCATCGGCTGTTTGAGTTGCTGCTGGATAGAGGTGCAGTGGGAGCTTTTAGCTATAACCCGGATGGAATAGTGCGTTTAGGTTTGGGAGCAGACCCCAACCACATGCAACAGTTAGCAGAACGTTGTCAAGTGGAGAGCCTAACTGCTTCTCCTTTCAACAGTCTTGCCGAGATATTGGCAACGCCGATGGTGAAATTACTTAGCGAACCGATGACACTATTAAGCTTACCGGAAGTGGTGCAGTCGATTCAAACTACATCCCGTGCTCAGCTATTGCGGCAAACAGCAGAAGTAATTGCTAAAGCAGTCAAACAAGGACTGGTGGAACCGGAGCAAGTGGCGGTGATTGCACCTGGTTTAGATGCGATCGCTCGCTATACTCTCACTGAAATTCTGACCAAACAAGGCATTCCAGTAGAATCACTCAACGACCAACGTCCCCTCATTGCTTCACCTGCGATTCGTGCTTTGCTCACCGTACTGACACTAGTTTATCCAGGTTTGGGACGGTTAGTAGATCGGGATGCGGTAGCCGAGATGTTGGTAGTGCTTAGCAGAGGAGGAGAGGAGATGGCCAGATGGGGCGATGGGGAGAGTTTAGAGTCAAATTCTTCCTATCAGCCCAGAATTGATCCAGTACGCGCCGGTTTGATCGCGGATTACTGTTTTCAACCCCACCCTGAACGCCCAAATTTGTTACCCGTGACAGCCTTCGATCGCTGGGATCGACTTGGTTATGCAGCTACTACAGCCTATAGTGAAATATTAAAGTGGTTGGAACAGCAGCGATCGCAACAGGAGTTGCATCTCATTCCCAGCCCCATTTCTCTGTTAGATAGAACTATTCAACGCTTTTTGTGGAATGGTAGCAATCTTCCTTACGATCAATTGGCAGCACTACGAGAATTACTAGAAACCGCCCAACATTACTGGGAAATTGATACAAGGTTGCGACAAGTAGATCGGCAAGGGGAGCTACCGCAAAACACCATTGCTGAATTTATTCAACTGTTGCAGCGTGGTACTATTACTGCTAACCCTTACCCGATCCATCCCATCGGACTGACAGCAAGGTCTATATGTTTAGCTACCATATTCCAATATCGCTCTAGTCGGCGTTCTCATCGCTGGCATTTTTGGCTAGATGTTGGTTCACCATTGTGGGCAAAAGGCGGTGCAGCAACATTATTCGGAGCGCCATTCTTTCTGCGAGAAAGATTAGGCGAACCTTGGAGGCCAGAAGATGAGCGATTAGCTGAAGAACAACGCCTGCGACGGATTTTGGCAGATTTACTTTCCCGTGTGTCTGAAAGAGTTTATTTATGTCACAGTGATTTAGCTGTGAACGGACAAGAACAATTAGGTCCTTTATTGTCGTTAGTAAATGCTTGTGTGTCTGCAGTCTCTGAATCGGCTGTAGGTTAGATGTGTACTATTGTACAGTCGCAAATTCATGCCGCTTTTTCCAAGATTTATTGCCAGACAACCGAGCAAGCAGTTATAACCATTTTTTCCTGATGACATGCTTACCCAGAGGAAAAGTTTAATATACTAAACCCATGTTTGCCAATGAAACATAAATTTTTCGATCGCCGCCTTAGCGAATATAATATTGCCATGATTCAGGCATTACAAAATCTGACAACCCTATTAGAAGAAGAAAAATGCTTGCTAGAGAGCAGACAAGCAAAAAGGGCTGTCAATGTTCTACTGCAACTAGAGAGTCTGCATCAGCGGACTATTACTGTCATAGAAACAGATATTAAGAATGCTCTCAATTCAGACTAAGGCAGTGAGTAAATAATAAATTAAGTAGCTCACGTAACCTCTTAATTCTTCTGCTGCCTTACTTGAGATTTGCTCGGAAAATTCCCAATCATTGATATATTTACTTTTAATCAGCTGAAATGCTTTTACGTATGTCTGAACGGGCGGCTGTTGGTGAGTTATAATTTTTTTATACAGAAGACGTGGTTCAATTTCATTCTCCATACAACTGCCAAGCAATTTTAGGTATTTACAGATATTCTGACGAAGTTCTTCTGCTTGAGGATGTAGCGGATTCAGCAGTTCATTTGTCACCTTTTGCGCTACTTCTGCTCGTCGAGCCAATAGCCACCGTCCGGCTTCTACACAGGCTGCTCTCTGTGCTTCTAAGTATGGGAATGATGTAGTTAATTTTTCAATATTTGCCAGAGATTGGCGGAGTCTGTCTAGTCTTGTTTGAATCTCAGCAGTACTGTTAGTCGTCTTAGAAAGCTGTTTTTTATGCTCTAGCTCGCGGATCGCATCTTCAACAGCCGGTTTAATAATTTTATTGACAATATTTGTCTGCTCTTTTACTACCTCTAGCAATTGCTGACGCAGCTCGTAATTGATGATTTTTTCTAGCTGAGAGTTTGTACTTCCTTGCAGATAGTTTATCTGCTGTTGCAAGTCTTGAATAACGCGATCTTGAGATTCTTCCTTTTCTTGCAATCCTTGGTATACACGTCGTTCTAGAAGCTCAACTCGTTGTTTTAAAGGATGAAAAGATCCCCCGTATAGCCAAGGACTAATAATAAACTCTGCAAATTCGTACAAAATTTTTACTATCTGTTGCAGTACTCCGATGTTGTTTGTGTTTTCTCTCATGGGGATTGTTCTCAAAGATGACCGCTGGTTTGAATAGATCTACTTGGATAAGTTCATAGGGTTTCCCCCGTCAACCTCAACAAGTTTTGATGAGACTAAATATTTAGTTCTATAGAGTTTGCTTAGCTCCAAGTAGTTTGGGTGAAAATGAGCAAGAAATGCCCACTATCTCTGGTCTTGTCAAGGACAAAGGACAAATATTAGTGTTCTCAGAGATTTTACCGAGACTATTTATAAAGCGCAATTAAATCTGCAATAATTCACAAACTTGTATTTGTATGGCGAATACTTAGCTTTTGTGACGGTATTGTACATTTACGGGAATAAATTTATTGTCCATTACCAATAGAAAATTCAATTTGAGCGCGTCTACAATTTTCATCCCTAATTGGTGCAACAATGCAAATTTTTTCAAAAATCCCTCTCAAACAGTCATAAGTAGGGGATTCCACCCAAACAACACCAGATACTCTTGCTACTAAGATGGAGTTCAAAAAAACAGCTTAAATTTGAAGACAGATGAGTTTTAGTCTCAACACCAATGAAAAATTATCGCTTTGGATAGATGTTTTTTTTACAAATTATATATCCAATAAATTAAAATAATAGCTTTGTATTATAAGCTACCCTAGAATCAAAATTTTATGAAGTTTTATAAACATTGGAGTAGGAAAACCGTACATCCCTGGAGCGCTATTTCTACCTGAAATATCTTTGTTGAAGCCGATACAATCAAGTTGCAGCTTGAGTAATGCTGTCGATTACAACCAAATTATATTCGCAAAGCAGCATTACAAGGAGAGCAAAATATGGGAAATCAATTGAAAACTGCCGCTTTATTGGCTTTGCTAAGTGGTATTTTAATTTCTATTAGTTACTGGGTAATTGGCGGTTCCACAGGTGTGATTGTGGGTATTGCCTTAGCAGCAGTAACCAACTTATTTTCTTGGTATCAATCAGATAAAATCGCACTAGCAGCTTACCGTGCTCAGCCAGTGTCACCACAGGAAGCACCAAGGCTGTATCAGATGGTGGAGAAATTATGCCAACGGGCTAATTTACCC
>JANZYY010000526.1 GCA_026419705.1 Fischerella sp. | reverse complement strand
GCAGTCTCGATATTCTGGTTAACAATGCCGGAATTCAAATCGAATGTCCATCTCACGAAGTTAAGACTGAAGACTTTGACAGGGTAATGGGGGTGAATCTCCGAGGTGCTTATCTGTGTACGCGTGAAACGATCAAACACTTCCTCTCGCAAAACCGCCCCGGAGTTATCATTAATATCTCTAGTGTTCACGAAATTATTCCCCGACCATTTTATGTTAGCTATTCGATTAGCAAAGGTGGAATGGAGAATTTGACTAAAACTCTAGCCTTGGAATATGCTCATCGAGGTATTCGTGTGAACGCGATCGCACCAGGAGCGACGATCGCGCCTATTAACGAAGATTGGGTGAACAACTCTGAGAAAAAGGCGGTTGTAGAAAGCCACATCCCAATGGGTCGTGCAGGAACTGCGGAAGAAATGGCGGCTGCTGTAGCTTTTTTAGCTTCGGATGAAGCGGCATATATCACTGGACAAACGCTGTTTGTTGATGGTGGACTGACGCTGTATGCTGACTTTCGAGAAGCTTGGTCTGCGTGAGAAAGAAGAGGAGAACAAGGAAGGATGGGGTGATGGGGAGAGTCTAGTTTTATATTCTTCCATTCTCTCATCTTTCTTGTCCCACTCATAAAGACAATGTCTGAATACTGAATCGACTTTATACAGGGCTATTGAAGAAAACATTAGCTGCACAAATCTAAAGAAAATCTTAAAAATTACTAAAGAGTGCTAATTAGATGAAAATCTAAATAAAGGACAATACTTTTTGATTCAAACGGGGTCAGCTAATATAAAGACCTTGACTATAAAATTTATTTAACACTCTCACGGTTTCTACTGTGGGAGTGTTATTAATTTCCTTCATTCTTGCATTACGGAGCTTGACAGTGAGCGATCGCCTACAAATCAGAGTTTTTGTACTTAAAGCAGGTAGGCGAACACTAATTTAGTAGGCTGTCCTTAGTATTAATCCTTTCCCACCCAGAAAATATCTATAATTAATGAACCACAAAGGACGCAAAGAACACAAAGCTTTCTCAAGCCCAGCACATGTATTGTTTATTTCTCTCGAACTCATGTCTATAAGGCGCAATTATGGGAAAAAGTTTATCCCTCAGGAATTAATTATGCATTTGAACTTCTAATATCTAAACTGCATAACTGTTCGCAACTCCTGTTAGATCGCCGAAAAGCGTGTAGCGCAGATTAAGTTGATTAGCATGTCGGGCGATGCTACCTGTTATTTTCAAATTAGGCAGCGGTTTGGTAGAGGGATCTGTTCGTTCATTTCATGTCCTGAATCATGGCGCGAATCTTTGTTTCTTGGGATTCGATGCTCTCAGTGAGCTTAAACTGGGCGATCGCCCTGGCAAGATTGTGTTCCGGGTGCTTGACTTTGAAGTAGACATTTCCTGCTAAATAATCAGTAAAGAATCTCAGTCCTAACTCAAAGGCGAGAAGACGGATAGCGTCGTACATATAAGCATAGTCATTCTCGGTGAGAAATGCTTTTGCTACAGAGAGATAACCTTGTAGGATTTCCTGACACAAATCAGTCTCAAAATAAACACTATCCCACTGCTCGGTTTCTTCTCCAGCGGGGTTGCAACCAGAACGCAAACAATCGCCAATGTCGTAATGTACTAGACCAGGCTTGACAGTATCGAGATCTATCACACTGACGGCTTGCTTGGTGATAGTATCAAACATAATATTATTGATTTTGGGATCGCCGTGCATCAGACGCATTGGTAACTTGCCTGTGGCTTTGGCGTTTTCCAGGACATGCGCAAAAGTTTGGCGATCGCGAACAAACTGCAAGCAATAATTCACTTCTGGGGATTGGCGAGGACTAGTTTTTGTCAGAACTTCGTTGTATTTCTGAAGGTAAAGCGGCGTAATATGGAATCCTTCAAGGGTGTCGGCGAGTTTTTCCGGAGGTAGATCGCCGATCAGATTGTGGAACATTCCTAGGGCGTAGCCGATTTCTTTGGCTTGTTCTGTGTTGTGGATCGTATCGAAGGACTGTGCACCTGCAATAAAGCTAATCGCCCGCCAAAAAGAGCCTTGAGCATCGATGCAATAGTCTTGAGCATCCTTGGTCAATAACACGCGCGGTACTTCCCAGCGACGGTTGAGGGGGGTGCGTTGCAGGCGTTCCCGAACATGTTCGGTGAAGATACGCATGTTCTGCATCATCAGTTGGGGCTGACGAAATACCTGCGTGTTGATGCGTTGCAGGACAAAATGCCTTTCCTCTGGACAATCCAGTGTGACTAGGAAGGTATCGTTAATATTGCCACTTCCAAAAGCTTGAATTTCTGTAACGTTTCCCAATCCGGTGAATCGCTCCGCAATAGCAACAAGATGATAGGTGTCTTGTGTTTTGAGATTTTCCGTCATGTCTATTTTTGACCTGCACTTCCCTGCACGCGATCGCACGAAGGTAATAGGGGATATCGTAGCGTAAGTATCGCCTCAGGTATGTATAAAAATGTTGCAAGTCTTGGTTGCGATTGTATAAAGTATCAAGGCGTACTCAAAGATTGATTGCAATGCGCTTCGTACATCTACTCTAAATTTGGTGTATTAAAAACAGGTTGTAAGTTAGATATATCAACAGCAATTTAGGAAGGGGCTAGTTTAGATAGTAAAAACTTCGCTAGTTCAACTCTGCTTGTTTAGAAATACGATGATTGACTTCAACTTCATACTCTAAATTCTTTGCTTCATCTTGACATTCTTCCGCTAACTCATCTAAATCATTGGCTATTAAATTTATTTCTTTGCTCAAGCGTTGAACTTTAACCAGTTTTTTGTCGAATCTCTGCAAAGTTGTCTCAATTTCAGCAAAAAGCTCTCTATATTCTTCAGGGGGGTTGTTTAGCCAATCCTCAAGTTCACCTTTTTTGCTCTGGATGATAATAAGTGCTTTTTCCCAAGATACTTTGTAGCGCAGATCCAGCACTCTAATTTCTTCATATCGAGTCTTAAGCTGCTTAGTCGTATTGACTTCAGCCAATTCAAAAACTTTGCTTTTTAATTCATATAGTTTCATTTCCTTGGCTCTGATTTATTTTTCAGTTGATGCATTTATACACTCTGATAATTCTTCACGAAGCCTTGTATTTTCCTGAATAAGATTATTGATTTGATCTTTTTGAGCTGCAATTATGACTCTTGCTTCGTCCCGCTCTCTCTTAAATCTTTGTGTATGGGCGACTCTCCCGCCTAAACTCTGATTATTCTTAGCTAATTCCTGTCTTCTTTTTTGGACTTGTTCGTACTGTTTCTTGAGTTTTTCAAATTCTTGGAGTAAGTCGCTATAAGCTTTACCCTTTTCAACTTCACTTTGCAGCGCTTCGTTACGTGCTTCCAATGCAGCAACTTTAGCTTCTAATTTTTTGATTTCTTTATCTTTGCCAAACAGTTTTTCTTGGAGAAGCTTAATAAGCTTGGCAAGACGAGAACGCTCTTGGTTTAGTTGATGATAATCATCTTCGTACTGCTTTGCTCTTTCCTGAAGAATTCTTGCTCTCTCTTGTAAAACACGGGCAGTGCACTCATACTTTACAATAGCGATTATCTTGCTTTTCTCTGGTTCCTCGAGTACCCGGACTTCATTGCTTTGGCGAAGGTCATCATAATTAGTGCATTCGTGACGTAACTCATGCGTCTTGACATGTTCCGACGATTCTATCAGCGGATAGTTCTTCAGGCGCACCCTATTATACCAATAGTCAAATAACTCCTTACTCCTTTCCATAAATAACTCATCCTTACAGCTGTAATTTCACCATCTACAGAACACCCTCAGCACAGAAAGTACAAAAATATTTACCCTCATCTGAAAGACCAAGCTCCCCAGTTTAACATTCAGCTTGGCTATCTAGTATCTAAACTAACCCGTATTCCGATTAATTTCCACAACTTTAACCCCATCGCTTTTCCATATGGGTACAAAGCTAGTTCTTCTGGAATTGGAGTTTGGGTAGTATTTGTTCAATAATTCGTTTCTGTCCATTGGG
>JANZYY010000525.1 GCA_026419705.1 Fischerella sp. | reverse complement strand
GAATAATACAGGGTGAAATTTTAACAGAAACGCGATCGCATACAGCTTGGGGTGGTGCTGTCACTGCTTGGATGTATTTGCCAATGGTGCGATCGCAAGTCTTTTCGCAACTCACAGATTACCCCCAGTGGGTGCAATATTTTCCCGATGTGATCAAAAGTGAAGTATTGCACAGACGAGGCGAAGTTAAGCGTCTGTATCAAGTAGCACAAAAGGCTTTCCTGTTTTTTACTGCCCATGTGGAAATTTATCTAAATGTGGTAGAAGAATTGGGCCACAAAATCCAGTTTCGTTTGGAAAAAGGTACTTTTCACGATTTTAGTGCAGATTTATACCTGCAAGATTTTGGTAATGGTACTTTGCTAAGTTATACCGTACAAGCTACTCCTAGCATTCCCGTACCATCCATTTTTATTCAACAAGCCATGAATTTTGAATTGCCTGCGAATATGCGTAAAATGCGACAAGTTATTTGTACTGCTCAGTAAAAACAATGTCACAGGCACAAGAAATATTAGACTTTTGGTTTGGCAAACCCGATCAAGTTGATTACGGTAAACCAAGGGATTTTTGGTTTACTAAGAAACCAGAGTTTGATGAACAAGTGCGAACTAGATTCTTAAAAGATTACCAAAAAGCAGCAGAGGGCTACTTAGACGACTGGGTGGAATTTCCCCATACCTGTTTGGCACTGATTTTGCTGCTGGATCAGTTTCCCCGAAATATGTTTCGCGATACCCCAGAAGCCTTTGCAACTGACTGGGAAGCACTCTCAGCAGCCCATCATGCTGTTGCAAAAGGCTACGATCGGAAATTGCTACCCGTACAACGCTGGTTTATTTATTTGCCTTTTGAACACAGTGAAAACCTCGAAGATCAGCGTCGGGCAGTAAAGTTATTTCAGCAACTCAGCGATCACCCTGATAGTGCCAGCTGCATTGATTATGCCATTCGTCACATGGAAGTGATTCAGCGCTTTGGGCGTTTTCCCCATCGGAATGCGATTTTAGGAAGAGCCTCAACTCCAGAGGAGAAGGAGTTTTTGAAGCAGTCTGGGTCACGGTTTTAGGTTAATCTTACCCAAAGACGCATTTATTAATTAAAGAATGCGTTTTTGGGGATTTCATAAACAATTAAAGAGGCGATGGCAATTAATAAGACAGTAAACTTGAAGAATCACGATCGGTACGTGTTGTTTTTTCACAAGGCTGGATTTCATCTCCAAACACCCAGCCTTGTGCACCATCAGAAGCTTTTACTTGTACGAAATCTCCTCGCGCTTGAATAAATAAAACCTTCTCGCCGAGATTCAATTGTTTGATTGCACCGACCTCTGTTTGTGGTTCGGGACGTAAATTTGCTGATAATTTTCCGCCAGAGGGAGAAACAAGACGACACAGTTGTGGTTGTTGTAATACCAGATTTTGTTGTGAATTACCTTTACCGAAATTGCCAGTATTCAAAACAATTACACCGGCGATCGCGCTCATCAAAACTACCGTACCCATCCTTGGTACTGATAGTTTCACTTGTTTGGGTGAAGCCGAAATGCTGGCATAATTACTAGCATAATTATGCGGTATTGCGGGCTTTGCAACTTCTTCTGACTTTTTAATTTGTGATATACGTATCGTCTTGAGCACAGGTTGTGGCGATACTAGTGTCATTGCAAAACGTTTAGCGTATTCTATCGGAGTGTAGCCATTGGGATACTGATTGCAGGAAATCTCTTTGACCTTGAAATCCTGTTTACCTAAGCGCAGACTGCTACCAACAGCAAGAGGTATTTCACCAGCCAAAAGTAATTGTCCATCAACTATAGGAGGATTTTGCTGGCGAAGATTCCGCAAATAAAACCTCTGCTTTTGAGAATGAAAAAAGATTTCTGCGTGCAGTCCGGATATTGTCGGATCTTGTAAAACAAGATCGCACTCTTGAGGGTCGCGACCGATGCGAATTTTCCCCGGGTTTTTGCTATCCTGATTCTCCAGGATTGTACGATATTTGACTTGACCATCTTCTAACCATTCTAGAGTTAATTGATGTAAGTTCGTAGCAGCATTTTTTGGTTTGACCTCGGTTGTGATAGTCTTACTCAGGTTAGAATTTGCCAATTCTCGAAGCACTTGTAATGCTTCAGTTGCTGTTTGGTAGCGGTCTTTGAAATGGTAGCGCGTCATCTTGGTGAGGACATCGGCTAACTCTGGACTTACAGAAGTGAGATCTTGCCAAAGTACTTCCCCTGTATCCGGATCATCTTGTAGTGCGTGGGGATATACTCCTGTTAGTGCCTGAATACCTATCATCCCCAATGCATAAATATCACTGCTAGGACGTGGTAAACGCCTAATTTGTTCAGAGGGCATGTAACCGCGAGTACCAACAATAACTGTGATGTTTTGTCGTCCTGACCCAATAGCTGTTTGGCTTCGCAGTTGTTTGATTGCTCCAAAATCAATTAAAACTAATTTATTGTCACAAGCACGTCTAATTAGATTGTCAGGTTTGATATCACGATGGATTACCCCTTGGCTGTGGACAAATTCCAAAATGCTCAATACTTCCACAAGCATCTCAATTGTCTGGCTTTCAGTCCATTTTTGCCCTAAAGGTAGTTCTCTACTCAGGGAATGCCCCTCAATAAATTCTTGTACTAAATAAAACTGTTGATTTTCTTCAAAGTAAGCTAACAGCCTTGGTATTTGGTCGTGATTCCCCAACTGTTGCAGAGTTTCTGCTTCCTTTTGAAATAGCCTTCTAGCAGTTTCAAAAGATTCTGAGTCTGTACTGTTAGTTTTAAGATGTTTGAGGACGCATTTAGGTTTTGTAGGGAGATGTATGTCCTCAACTATATAAGTTTGACCAAAGCCCCCCTCACCCAATACTTCAAGGACTTTGTAATGTCCTGCAAGTAACTGACCAATCATATTTTGACAGTGATTGTTAAGAAACTACTGCAATACTGTTTTTCTATTCATTTATCAAACTGGTTGTGTACCTCCACAATTTGTTTAAACATATCTCAAAATCTCAAACATGTGGGAATTTAAAAGGCAATTGTATTGTCTTCCTAGTTCTAATTTAATTTAAGTAATTTGTGGCGTTGTCTCTAGACATAAATAAAAACCCGGTAAATCAATGAATAACAAATTATATGTATTTTGGCTGCCAATTTGGCAAAATAATGAAAAACTATAATTTTTATATCTTGTTAATACTTAATATTTGTACAGATAAAAATTAAAAGACATAGTCATGAATGCTACTGAATTAAATATTAAAACTACTTTTTAAAGTTAATCTTTAAGTATTAAGTTTGACTGTTCCTATGTCTCTTCTAAACTCTTCTAAACAAATTATAAGGCTTCACTGGCAAAATTTAGTAAAATTTATTTTAAATGTCAGTAAAATTAGCTATACCTTGAAATTTTTCTGACCCTGACTTGAGTATAACTTGTTTATAAAGTTTTCTTTTGGATGATTTAAACCAAACTAAAAAAACAGCAAGATACAGCACGGGCAAATTTTTTGCAGAAATATTAAGCTATGTTTTTTGGACAAGCAGGTGTACTTAAGTATACGCAACGAGCTGCGAGTGTTTAATTTTACATAATCAAATTAAAGTGAATCATGCCATTTCTGCAAATGTTTGATACAAATATTCTCTGTAGCCCCTTGGGAAGCAGGGCTGTTTCATTCGTAATAGTAGGTATTTTGTCAATACGGCGATCTCAAAACTACCGCTTCCATGAGTAAATTTAAGTGCGAGCCACCAAAATTGTCCGATCAAATTTTTGGCATTGCACAAACAGCGGCATAATTTTATATTCTTATATTCTGTTTTAATTTAAAAACTTAATTGTTGTCGTACTAGCGTTCCGGTAGACACAAAGTGGTTTCTGTAATAGCTTAGAAGAACAATAAAAAACAAAAGCCTCCTCTTGTTGGCAACAGAAGGCTTTTGAGTGAAAAACAAATCCTGGCATCGAGCTATTTTCGCGGTCGGTGGCCCGACAGCTATCGTCGCCG
>JANZYY010000524.1 GCA_026419705.1 Fischerella sp. | reverse complement strand
ATTTAACAGTGACTGAACCGCCAGTGGAAGAAGTGATTGGGCGAGTGTTTCAAGCAGGGGTGGTTAGTGGTTAGTGGATAGTGGATAGTGGTTAGTGGTTGGTGGTAATTTTTAGAGACCAACTACTAACTACTAACTACTAACTACTAACTACTAACAAATGACTGATTATGAAAAGAATTATTAGAACAACATTAACTTTTCTGTCTGTGTACTACGCCTATATGGTGGAGTATCGGGCAGAACTAATCTTATGGGTTTTAGCCGGTTCTTTACCAATTATCATGATGGGAGTTTGGACACAAGCTGCTCAAGGTGGACAATTCGGTTTAACACCCGTGGAATTTGCCCGTTACTTTCTAGCAGTTTTTATCGTCAGACAATTCACAGTTGTTTGGGTAATTTGGGAGGTTGAAAAGGAGGTAGTAGAAGGTAAGCTTTCTAACCGATTGTTGCAACCACTCGATCCGGTATGGCATCATGTTGCAGCCCATTTAGCTGAAAGAGCTGCTCGTATGCCCTTTTCACTCCTATTAGTAGCTTTATTTTTTATACTCTATCCTCGGGCTGTTTGGATACCAAGTTTAGGAAACATTTTACTGTTTGCCTTGGTGGTGACACTGGCTTTCGTTTTACGCTTTGCCATTCAACACACTTTTTCTATATTTTCGTTTTGGATAGAAAGGGCAAACGCCATAGAAAATTTCTGGTTTCTGTTTTACCTGTTTTTATCCGGTATGATAGCTCCTCTAGATGTTTTTCCTGAACCTATACGAACAGTAGTGCTGTTCACTCCTTTTCCTTATCTAATTGATTTTCCTGCCAGTATTTTGGTGGGAATCCCTGTGGAACTGAGGCGGGGGTTGTTGGCTATGTTGGGTTGGATTCTGTTTTTTTTAGGTTTGAATCGCTGGCTGTGGCGGCGAGGATTGCAGCGGTATTCAGGAATGGGAGCATAACAATCATTTGTTCAAAATAATTTAGATATCTCTGAAAATGAAAAATTATGCATTCCCACAATCCTGTAGAGACGCCCATGCTGCAACTGAGAGCGATCGCCTTTTATTATTGCTGGGCTTTACAGCAAAAAATAATTTATGCCCTTCAGCATCGCCCTACTTTTTAGAGACTGGCACTAGTATGGCATTTTTTGCTCTTCCAGGAATGGTAAAAATGTAAAAAACCAGTATTAGCAACTTAACTGAGAAGTGAGTAAGCTCCTCTTGATAAAGAAATTTGAGTAAAGCTAAGCCAGAGCTTGCATTACTCAACTCAATGGTGTCTTTCCCTGGAAATAGGAATGTAGTGAGGAGCGCTCTCCAATACCAGTGGTGAATTGATTTGAGACTACAATCTAGGGGCTGGCGGTAGGAGATGGACTGGCATTAGTATCGGGAGTAGTAGCAGGAGTAGTAGCAGGAGTAGTAGCAGGAGTAGCGCCAGTATCTGCTGGTTCGCCCCCTGGAGTAGTTGGAGCAGTAGTATCGCCACCACCACCTTCACAAGCTCCCAGAGCAGCAGCTAGACCGAGTAAGAGAGCAAAACCAAAGATTTTTATCTTCATAACTCCTCTGTCACCAAATGCGGCAATAACAACTTTAGGCCTGTTGAACAACAACAATGTTAGGCCTTTGAATAAGATACCTCATTTGGCGTTTTTTTTTAAATTATTTCAGGTTAGATATTTAAAGGCAATCTTTTAGTTTTGAGTGGATTTGGTCAGTATCACACTCAAAAGAGCAGATCAAAAGTGCAGAATAATTTTTCACAATTAAAACTGCCTCAATTTATAATCAAGGGATATATTATACCAAAAAATATACTGATTCAGCAAGCTCTTGCTCTTGCAGCTTCACATTGCCATACTTGATGCGATGTGAATGCTTAAATTGGGGATTGGGAATTGGGAATTGGGCATTGGTGATTGGGTACTAGGTTCCTAATGCCTAATCTCCAGTCCCCAGTCCCTCATCCCCAGTCCCCAGCCCCCATTCCTATAAAACGCTATATTTTCATTCCAAAAAAGTTATGGCTGTTGCTCGCAAATCAGATGTTTCTGCTCAAGATGCTCTGTTTTCAAGAAATACTCACAGAGGAAGGCGATTCCAACCAATGGAAACTACCACAGAGAAAAGCTCACCTACATTGGTTCCTCCTAGAAGACAAAGTCCCTCGCAACAAAGGGGATCAGATTCTGCACCTGTCCCAGATTTAAACAAACAAGCAACGACTCCTTTATGGTTATTACGTTTATATGCCTTACATCGCCATTCTGTGATTGTGACATTTTTATTGGTAACAACTACACTCATAGTTTATGGTTGGACGGTATATTCTCAACAACTTTGGAGTCAAGGATACCGCAAACTGCAAAACTTACAGCGTTACGAGCGACAGTTGACAACAGCTAATGAAGTGCTGAAAAACAAAATGGCACAAGAAGCACAAAAACCAGCAGCAGGACTGGTATCTCCATCTCCTGCTAATACTATTTTCTTGCCTCCAGCACCAAAGAATTCTATCTCTACACCGTCTACCTCAGAGCCAGAATCAAATACTCAAACACAACAGCAAAGTCTTACACCAGTAGGATATTAAAGTCATTAGTGATTGGTTGGGGGTTGTTTTTTGTTGGTTATTCCAACCAACCACCAACCAACAACCAAAAACTAACAAAGAACAATATGCAAAAATCTCCAGGTACAAGAAAATTCAGAAATTTTCCGAACATGGAATATCCCAAGCGACAGCATCGAAAAGCAAGGCGAGGGTTTGTTCCTTCGTTTACTTCTAAGATGCAACCGCAAATACCTAACATGAAAACCCGGCTCTTTTTAGCTTGGGGTGTATTAATTGCGGCTGGGGTAGGGCTAGCTTTCAAGTTATACAATTTGCAAATTATCAGCGGTCCAAAGCTGACACAGAGAGCACGCAATCAGCAGATGGTAAATTTGCGACCTTTTGTACCTCGTCGCAAAATGATAGCTCGTAATGGGGATGTGTTGGCGATCGACCGACCAGTGTATACTGTCTACGCCCATCCGAAGCTGTTTGGCAAATCTAATCAAGAGATAGCAAAACAGCTTGCTCCCATATTAGATAAAGATGCTGCGGAGTTAGTAAACAAATTTGAAAGTAAAAAAAGTGGTATTTTGCTTGCCTCAGCAATGCCTGAGGAAATAGCCGACCAAATTTTTTCGTTGCGCCTGAACGGCTTAGAGTTGATTCCTAAATACTCCCGATTTTATCCACAGCAAGATTTAGTAGCCGAAGTAGTAGGCTATGTCAATGTCGACCGTCGAGGTCAGGCAGGTGTGGAATATAGTCAGGAAAAGTTGCTAGAACGTCCAATGCAAACCGTGCGGCTGAGTAAGTCTGGTAACGGCATGCTGATGCCAGATCATGCTCCAGATGGTTTTCCGCATTCCGATGATTTGCGACTGCAATTGACTATTGATAGCCGCTTGCAACGAACAGCTCGGACAGTACTTAAGGAACAGATGGATAAATACCGTGCCAAACGTGGTGCGGTAATTGTGACGGATGCGTGGGATGGTTCCCTACTATCACTAGTTTGTTTACCTACTTATAATCCGAATGAATACTCCAAGGCTGATATCTCTCTGTTCAAAAACTGGACTGTGGCAGATCTGTACGAACCCGGTTCCACATTCAAACCTCTGAACGTAGCGATCGCCCTCGAAAATGGCGTCATCAAACCCGACGATGTTTTTGATGACCCCGGTTATATTCAAGTAGGCGATCGCACAATCAAAAATTCTGAAAACAAAAGTTACGGACGGATCAACATTGCCCAGATTCTCCAACACTCCAGCAATATTGGCATGGTACAAATCATGCAACGCTTGCAACCTTCTGTCTACTATAGTTGGCTGGAGCGGTTGGGACTAGGACAATCAGTGGCTACCGATCTACCCTTTGTTGTTAGCAGTCAACTTAAAAGCCAAGAGAAATTTATTGCCACACCGATCGAACCAGCAACCACCTCCTTTGGTCAGGGTTTCTCGCTCACACC
>JANZYY010000523.1 GCA_026419705.1 Fischerella sp. | reverse complement strand
GCTTTATTCCAGGTGTGGTTCCCAAAATCCGCAAATTGCGTCAGATGTGCGATGAACGGGGACTGGATCCTTGGATCGAAGTAGATGGAGGGTTGAAAGCAAATAATACTTGGCAAGTTTTAGAAGCTGGAGCCAATGCAATTGTGGCTGGTTCTGCTGTGTTTAACGCCAAGGATTATAAAGAGGCGATCGCAGCTATTCGCGACAGCAAGCGACCCACGCCCGAACTAGCAAAGGTTTAAGAAGAAGCTAAGACTTGTTTTTCGTCCTTTTAGTACCCCTACCAACTACTGTACGCGGGCGGCTTCAGCATGATATTCATAAATTTCGATGACAAAACATCTATCAAAACCCAACCCTACTAATACCAATTCTCCAAAAGTAGAGACGCCCTGACGCAGAATATCAATCTGTTGCGAGATTATAAATAACTAACGTACAGACGTGCAGTCGTACGTCTGTACTGTACGGGTGGGTTTAGAAGATCAATTGTCGGTTTGAACTGAAAGGAAAGATCGTCTACAAAGCCCTACCAACCACTAACCACTAATTGTTGTTAGCTAATTCTTGACCAATCGGTTCCTTTCCAAAAACCAAAAAACAGAACAGCAGCGACTAAAGCACCCAAATTCCATTTTACAGAAGTCTTGATCAAGTTTAGCCCTCGAAAAGACTGAGCGGCTTCTGCTTGATTCTTGATTTGTTCTTTCGCCTGAGACACTTGCGATAAAAGCAGGCTCTTAACCTCTTCAGGTTTTTTACCTTGTAATGAGCGGCCTTGGATCTTGAGAAATTTATCTATTTGCTCAGGTGTAACTTGGTTCAGCTGCTTTTCCAATTCTTGAGCGCGAGTAATTTGTTGTTTGGATAAGTTATTAATTTGCAAGACATTTTGATTATTGAGTCGGATAGTATTAAAAATACCTAAAGGGACTAGTAGTATAAACAATAACGCCAACAATAACGTCAACCAGGATAGGAATTTCAAAATTGGAAATTCCCATGTTTTGCGGGAATGCAGTTCTCCATAGAAGATCAGTGCTAACCCAATTAAAGGTACAGGTACGCGTTCTACTATAGAACCTAAGGTTTGAAATTCCCAAACAGGGTTCATAAAGTTTGATGGGATAAACATTGCTATCCAATCAAACAAAGACAATATTAATAGACCATAGCCTAGCGATCGCAAAATCACCAACGAACTTTCTTGCGTTAACACAAATTGTTGAGGAATGAACTTCTCGCCTTTGGATTTAGTCATTTTACTTGCAAAATATTACGTGAAAGGATTCAGTTGTCCGAAATTCAATTTTTGGGTAAACGAGAACGCCAATTTTGATACCAGGTAAGCCACGCCTTTTCCAAGACTTGATAGGCAGATTCTGGAGAATAACCGTTTAAAGGAATCGATAAATGAGCCAAAAGACAGTACCGATCGTTTGTTAGTTTCTCCCTACCCAACAACCAAGGTAATAAACGCTGCCAGTATTGCTCGGATTTTTGCTGATGTTGTTTAAACTGTTTACCATCAAAAGTACTTTTACCTTCCGGATGAATACAAGCACTTAGGTAAGCCCTTTTTTGGTCAAACCCTAGTCCGTAGTAGCCTACACCCTCTCGCTGACTCATAGCATGAAAGGATGGAGAAATTCCAGTATATTTTCTAATGAGTGTTTTCACATCTCCGACTGAGGTTTTTATATAACGCATTTCAATATCTAAGGGCAAATTGTTGAGAGTATACTGATAATTTTTATGGGCAATTAGTTGGGGATATTTTTCTAAGAGCAAAGGAGGAGAACTACTAGATTTGAACTGCCAATTTGGTATCGATACTGTTTCTGGGAAAACAATGGGAGTAGCTGTGTGATTTTCTTGTTTAGGCAAAAAAATAACTAGACCTAAAACTAAGAAAATGCTACTACTAGTTAGAATTAACAATGAAAGGCGGATTTTTTCCCATATTTTCATTTGCTTTATAACGACCTAGAGTCTTTATTTTTATGTTCATTCTGTTCAATTAAAAACCAACAGAATAAACCAAAAAGCAGAACAGCGATCGTTGAAAATATAAGCGAACCATCTCCACTATGCCAGTAGTCAAAAGCATTCATATCGTCTTTTGTTACTATAAAAGCCATGAGTGCAACTCGTGCAGCATTGACAATAAATCCTAATGTAGCAGCTACAATCGGTACTATGATTTTTTGCTTCCGTTTTTGCGGAAACATCAACAAGAAAAGGAGTGCTAAACCAAGCATCTGTGCAACAAGTTGTATACCCGAACAACCACGAGCTACTTCTACACTTCCATTTGGTAAATAAATATTCAATCCGGAACGATTCACTTCAAAGCCTGTGTACCAAAGCATAAAAGCCGATACCTTGGCGGTGAATGGTGTTAGATCGATAAGCTTAGTTGGTAATAGTTTTGGTAAAGCTATGAAAAATAGTGCCAGCAATTCACCTCCATACTGCTTCAATCCTTTAAAGCCAGAGGCTATCAAGGCCAGACCAAGGGCAAAAATTACAGGTAAGACGTACAAAAATCCTCCAAAACTTGTCATAGATGCACTTTTAATGAGTGCTATTCCAATCAATAATAAACCTAAAAAACTTGGTAAAATTCCGCTTTCTAGATTTAAATTATTGTGTTTTTCAAAGACTAAAAAACATACAGCTGACCAAAATAAAATACTTGTCCCTAAAAGATCGGAATTTTTTGATTTCCAAGCGAGAGTTAGGTGAATTGCAATTAAACCCGCTCCTATTGCTAAGAGCCAAAATTCTGAGCTATAAAGTCGCTTAATGTTAATTAATTTGGCAGTTTTCATCTCTTTTTGTAGCGGCTTTTGCAAGCAAGTTTATCAAGCTTGTAGTCACTTCATTCTTGTTTTGTCAGAGCAATCAAGCAATTTATTTTTGCTGTTCTTTGTGCTTGTATTTTCGATGTAAAGCCAAACCAAGACTACCTGCTGTCAATGAACCTAAAATAGTAAAAGGTTCGGGGACAGATTTTGTTTTGTTATAGTTGAAGTTATCCATTGCAAAATGATAACCCTTACCTTGATAACCAGCAGGGGTACCACTATTTAAAGAAGTAAACCTTAAAAAATCTATTCCAAGGAAATTAAATTGAAATTCTTGAGGAGCTTTTGTATCTACAGTTACCGTCCTTGAGTACTTTAATTCCCCTTCTAAGAAACCTTCTACTAGAATATTCAAATCATCATTCCAAGCTCCTGTTAAATAAGCACTGTTAAAATCAAATGCACCGCTATCGATACTTACAGCAGCCGGATTTGCAAAGGCGTTGTAGGCTACATTTGAACCTGAAACTGTTCCATTTGCGTATCCCGAAGGATTGTATTCATAAGTTGAAGTATTGAGGTAATAAAAATTATGCCAATTCAATCCTGCATAGCCATTGTTGATTGCAACTCTGGATTCTGGCAAATCGTCAAAGCCAATAACAACTGCCCCAGCCTTTCCTAGGCTAACCATTCCCACTACAACAGCAGTAAATGTCGCTACATTTGTAGTCTTTAGCAACTTTTTTCCGATTTGAAATTTATTTAATGTTGCTCTAGGATCGGGCTTGCCTAACTTTTTTGCGATCTGAAATGCAGTCATTGAACTCACTCCCCTAACGAATATAAAAATTAATGGTAGATTCTCCCTGGAGTGAGATTTCGTTAAGCATCTCTGAGCAGTTGCACTTTAAATTTGTAGCGACAAGATATCTACTACTCTATCGTAGTGCCCCTGATAAAAGGACTTGTAAACATGTAAGTTTAGTAATAAGCGATACTGATTTTATCGTATAAATAAACTTCACAGAGCGAATTTCACAAAAAATTCACAATTAAACAACCTTTGAATTTAGGTGTAATTCAACCTCGATCGAAATCAATGCAAGCTATTTTAGTTAAAGTTTTTATAAAGTTTATGTAAAGTTAAATGACTCAGTTTAAACAGTATGTAAGTATCTGTACGGGAACACCAAGAATCTTGCGCCGACAACAAGTGCGATCGCAC
>JANZYY010000051.1 GCA_026419705.1 Fischerella sp. | reverse complement strand
TCGTGGGCTCGGAGATGTGTATAAGAGACAGCGGCAGTACGAGTGCAACCAGTGGAAGGAGATACTCCCGAACGAGAAAAATACTATCAAGGTGTCAAATTTTATCAACCAGAAATCGTCGGCGATACCCCAGAAAATGTGGAGTATCGAGGTGTAAAAAACTTGGTAGAAGCTGCTGCCAAGTCTTTGCCAAAAGCAGGAGAAAAACTGTTATTTGATTTTACCAATCCATCCACGGAAGTGAAAAATATCTGGGGTGCGGTGGATGATGTTGTCATGGGTGGCGTCAGTGAAAGTAATATTCAATTAGTAGAAGGTACAGCCTTATTTGCTGGCAATGTTTCCACCGCCAATTCTGGAGGATTTGCATCTGTTAGAACTAAAAATTTCTCTCCTGCCTTCAATTTAACTGGTTATGAAGGCATAGAATTGCGCGTGAGAGGAGATGGCAAACGTTATAAGTTCTTTTTGCGTACAGACACAAAATGGGATGGCGTTGGCTATAGTTATTCTTTTGACACGATCGCAAACACCTGGATAGATATTCGCATTCCTTTTGCGGATTTTATTCCTGTATTTCGGGCTAAAACTTTGCAAAATTACCCACCCATAGACGCCAGTCAAATTTCCTCGTTTCAAATCATGTTGAGTAAATTTGAATATGATGGCAAATTAAATCCGCACTTTTCAACTGGTGGTTTTGCATTGCAAGTCGAATCAATTAAAGCCTATGGCGGTAAAACTTTACCGCAATTTATCCTTGTGAGTTCTGCTGGTGTCACTCGTCCTGGCCGTCCCGGAATTAATCTAGAGGAAGAACCACCGGCAGTGAGATTAAATGACCAATTGGGCGGAATTTTGACTTGGAAATTAAGGGGCGAAGATAGTTTGAGAGAAAGCGGAATTCCTTATATAATTGTTAGACCTTGTGCATTGACAGAAGAACCTGGAGGTAAATCATTAATATTCGAGCAAGGCGACAATATAAGGGGCAAAATCAGTCGTGAGGATGTAGCAGAAATTTGCGTGCAAGCGCTACAACAAACAAATGCGTGTAACGTTACCTTTGAAGTCAAAGAAGGAGAAAACCAAACTGCTTATATCGACTGGCAGAAGTTATTTTCCCAGTTGCAACCAGATAATAAAATGAATGTAGGATGCGTTAACGCAACGTAACGCACCATTACTGGAGCAAAATAGTGAAAAAAATCGGGGTGCTAGTTTTGATCGGAGTGTTAGCATTTATTACTAGCTGGGGCGGTTTATTTTCGCACCCCGCCGCATCACAGCAAATAGAATCTCGTCTCAGCAACTTAGAAGCAGACTTAAATCGTTTAAAATCCCAGGTAAATCAAATAGAATCTCAGCTAGGTCAAAACCGTCATTTATCTCCGAGAACAACATTAACTCCACCCCAGCCTTCTAGGCGCAACCTCTCTCAACAAGAAAGAGACAAGATGTTTGATAAACTGGCAACTCTGTTTGTAGAATTGAAGCAACAAGTCCAAAAATTAGAACAGCGAGTCAAGAAGCTGGAATCACGTTTTTAAAGAACCAAAGTATACTCAATTTGAAATTTAATACCAGCTTTATAATCAAGTAGTAGCCTGTGTGATTCATGAAAATAATCTCAATCGGGATAACTTTTCAGAAAAATGCACAAAGTTTTGCTTATTGACTGTTTACTCATTCCAGTATATGTTTATTAGTTAAGTGGGTAAAACAGCCTAATTCAATCCAGGCTCATTGTTAGCAAACATCAGACCTGGATTAGAAACGGAGGAACCAATCATTGGGGCGAATCTGAAACTGAGAGAGACACCTTCCAGTCTTAGCCCGTCAGCTAACTCCGTCGGCATTGGAAGGAGTACCTTTGGCATCAGCTTGCTTTCAGCCGGTGTCTTTACGGTCTCCTAGCTGGCATGACTGTCAACATTGGCAGATGTTTATTGACCCACATTGCCAACCGCTACAAGTACACGGAAAGCTAGGATGATTAACGATAAACAGCTAATTCTCATAACTACAAAAGAAGCGCTCACTACTGGCGTTGACTACATACACCCAGAAACAAATCAGACTCCCGAACCTATTTGTTTGCAAACAAAGGCTGAAGCATAAAGCTACTTCATCCAATTAAAGTCTCCATCCTTTCAACAAAGCGTCTTTATAACTGATTGTCAAATCAGCATTAAGTCCTCTTAAAAAAAGACGCTGGCGCGGAAGACTTCCCGTCAGGGTACAAAGTATCAGTTGCATCTACACGCGTTGCACTTCATTAATCTTTTCGTTGACACAAGATATTATGTCAGACTAAGGAGGGAAAATGCCCATTACAAATCGTGCTTTCTTCACAGATGTAGATTTTTTACCTGACAATCAATTCAAATTAATTGGAGAATGTGCAGGCAAAAAACTTTTGCTAATAGGTAAAACAAAAGCTTACGGCGATCCAATTGTGGCAACTAGTCAAACTGATGAGCCAAGTCATGAAGATTTATATGCCTCGGATCTTTACGAATTGATGAAGTTTGGTCACGAACCAGTCAAAGTTACCGAACAAATATAGAAAGAAGTTTCACTCGGCTAGGATATCGATCAAAGTGTGTGATGATTTGACTTGGTGTCTTTGGTGTCTTGGTGTCTTGGTGGTTAATAATCAACCACAAAGACACTAAGATACAAAGAAAACTTGATTAAGTTGAAAATGCGACTTTTGTGGGTTGCCGCAAGTCAACACTTTCCTCACTCAGATGGGCAACTTTTGCAACGATCGCATCAAGATTTTTCTTAGCATCGCCAAATAACATGCGAGTGTTGCTCTTATAAAACAGGGGATTCTCAACCCCAGCGTAGCCACTAGCCATACTGCGCTTCATCACCACCACAGTACCAGCTTTCCAAACCTCCATTACAGGCATTCCAGCAATAGGGCTATTGGGATTTTCTAACGCACTGGGGTTGACGGTGTCGTTAGCACCAATCACCAGTACTACATCAGTTTTTGAGAAATCCTCGTTAATCTCATCCATTTCGAGTACGATGTCATAGGGTACATTTGCCTCAGCCAAGAGGACATTCATGTGTCCGGGCATGCGACCAGCGACGGGATGGATACCAAAGCGAACTTGGACGCCGCGATCGCGCAGCAATTTCGCAAGTTCCGACACAGCGTGCTGGGCCCTAGCTACTGCCATGCCGTATCCAGGAACAATAACAACACTCTTAGCGCCTTGGAGGAGTTCAACGGTATCCTCAATCGTCGTAGCAGTGACTTCACCCCCAGGCTGTTCAGTACTTTCAGCTACTTTTGCACCATTCGTCTCTGCACCAAAGCCTCCCAGAATCACGCTGATGAAGGAACGATTCATCGCCTTGCACATGATATAGCTGAGGATGGCACCGCTACTACCCACCAACGCTCCGGTAACGATCAGCAAATCGTTTGAGAGCATGAAGCCAGCAGCAGCAGCAGCCCAACCAGAGTAGCTGTTGAGCATGGAGATTACCACCGGCATATCCGCCCCGCCAATCGCCATCACGAGATGAATTCCTAAAACTGAGGCGATCGCAGACATAATTAATAGCGGTTGCAGTCCGCTGAGATTTTCTGCTGCCAAGAACTGAGAACCGAGCCAAACTGAAGCCGCAATCATGCTCAAGTTGAGGAAGTGACGCCCTGGCAGAAGTATAGGCTTGCTGCTGATAATGCCCCGCAGTTTTCCGAAGGCAATCACCGAACCTGTAAAGGTAACAGCACCGATGAACACACCCACAAAAATTTCAATTTGGTGGATTGTGGACTCGATGCCAGTCAGCGGCGACTGTTGGAGATAATTGGCAATACCCACCAAAACTGCTGCAATACCAACAAAGCTATGCAGCATAGCAACCATTTCTGGCATTGAAGTCATCGCCACGCGAGAGGCTGCGATTGCTCCGATAATCGCTCCTGGGATGACAACTGATGCCAAAGTGCCGTATGTTGTCAAATCTAGCGAGAGTGCAGTTGCGACAAAGGCGATAACCATGCCGATGATACCGTAAATGTTGCCTTTGCGAGCAGTCTCCTGATCGGATAGTCCCCCCAGGCTGAGAATGAATAAGGCACTAGCCACAATATACGCCACAGTCAGTAGGTTATTAGACATAGTTTCCTTCACTTTTGGAACATTCTGAGCATACGTTGGGTGACTAGGAAGCCACCAGAAATATTAATGGTTCCGACCAAGATGGCGATCGCACCCAGAATAGTAGTGGATGAACTCATTTCCCCAGAGATTTGCAGCATACCGCCAATAATAATGATGCCGCTAATCGCATTCGTAACACTCATCAATGGTGTATGCAGAGCAGGTTTCACGTTCCAAATCACTTGCCAGCCAACAAAGCAAGCCAGAACAAATACAATCAAGTGAGACAGAAACGAAGGAGGTGCGGTTATACCAATACCAAATAAGGCTAAACCAAAAAGGAACAGCCATAAGTCGGCGCTACTTTTCGATTCTGAAACACTGGGAACTGGAGATGGGGCAATGGGGAGTTGGGGAGTTGGGGAGATTGGGGGAGTAGAGGATGGCTGCTTCTGTTGCTCCTGGGCTTTCTTCTCGGGCTTTGGTGGAGGCCATGTAATTTCCCCTGCATGAACTACCAAGGCGCTCCTGACAACCTCGTCTTCAAGATCCACCTTGAAATTCTTAGCTCCACCCATTTCTTCGAGGAGATGGTAAAGATTAGTGGCATAAAGCTGGCTGGCTTGCTGAGCCATGCGACTGGGTAAGTCAGTCAGACCGATGATTGTTACTCCCTTATAACGGTAGACTTCATCAGGATGAGTACACGCACAATTGCCGCCTTGTTCAGCAGCCAGATCGACAATCACCGATCCTTCCTTCATACTCTCAACCATTTCCTGAGTAATCAGCACAGGTGCTTTTTTACCAGGGATGAGTGCTGTTGTAATAATGATGTCAACCTCTTTCGCCTGAGCTGCGAACAGTTCCATCTCAGCCTTAATAAATTCCTCACTCATCACCTTAGCGTAGCCGCCTTCACCCGTACCTTCCTCTGGAAAGTCGAGTTCTAGAAACTCTGCGCCTAAACTCTGCACCTGTTCTTTCACCACAAGACGCGTATCAAAAGCGCGGACAATTGCACCCAAGCTTTTAGCAGTACCGATCGCTGCTAGTCCGGCTACACCAGCACCGATCACCAGAACCTTTGCGGGTGGTATCTTTCCTGCTGCTGTGATCTGACCACCAAAGAAGCGTCCAAAGTGGTTAGCAGCCTCAATCACAGCTCGGTAGCCGGCGAGATTTGCCATTGAACTCAAGGCATCCAGCTTTTGTGCCCTAGTAATGCGTGGCACCGCATCCATTGCCAGCACCGTAGCCTTGCGTGCAGCCAGCTTGTTAAGCAAATCCGGATTTTGGGCTGGCCAGATAAAACTAATTAGCGTGTTGCCCTCGCTCAGCAGTTCGGCTTCATGCTTGCCGAGTTTTGGGTGTATCTGCGGTGGACGAACCTTGAGTACAATATCCGCCTCTGCCCATAGAGTTGGTGCATCCGGAACAATTTTGCAGCCGGCCTGTGTATAACCATCATTTGCAAAGTTTGCGCTTTCGCCTGCACCAGACTCAATCAGCACATCAAAACCAAGCTTCTGCAAATGCTTCGCTGTGTCCGGCGTAGCTGCCACGCGACATTCGCCAGGGTAGATTTCCTTCGGGATACCAACCTTCATGTATGTCTCCTTTTCATAAGCTGAGCTTCCCAAGCAAACAGAGACAATAACCAGTCTAAACTTTTACTTTCAACATACTATCAATAGTAATATTTTATATCTGTTACTGTCTTAATTCTTCACAATAACTGTGCGGATTTATTGCATATAAAAAAATGTAATTTCTACCTATTTTTATCTCCATTTACATCAGTTAAATGATGTTAAATCTGGTGGAAATAATGAAGAAAAGCAAGATTTTTTCATTAGCAAATCTAAAATTACACCCGACCTTACTTTATTTCTTGAGATTTGGCTTCATAAGCAAGCACCTGACTTGCAAATTGATTCCACCCAAAACTAGCAAAACTTTTGTTTCAACATAATTTTTGAAATACCACTTCCAGATGTTACCTGGTTAATTCGCTCAATCATGGTGATTGCACTTTTAAACCAGAGAACAGGGGCAATCATATTAATTTATGACTCAATTGTAATCCAAAACATTACGGACTTTGGTTTCAGCGATAATTTGTTACCGATATTTGTAAATTTAGAAACTTTATTAATTATAGCTAATATAAGTTGACACAAATAGTTACTTATTGCAATCGTAAAGCAACACAACTTACCCTTAATTAAAAAAGAAAAAATCAGAGATTAGCAGCCATAGCTAAACAAATTTGCACAGTTCCAGCAAAATCATCTCCCAATCGACCTAAACCACCTCATGCAACGCCATCTGTTAGTGTCTTCGTGTCTGAGTGGTTCAAAAATTTTCTTTCTCACCACGAAGACACAAAGACACCAAGTTCAAACGATGCTGTTTTGACGGATAGACTCTGCATACCATGCAAAGCTAGCTTTGGGAATACGTTGTTGAGTATTGTAATCTACATAGATGATCCCAAAACGCCGGGAATATCCCCAAGCCCATTCGAAGTTATCCATAAAACTCCACAGAAAATATCCTTGCAAAGGGTAGCCTTCGCTAATAGCCCGATGAGCTGACTTCAGATATTGGCGTAGGTACATGATGCGGTCAGTATCAATTATTTCGCCATTAACAGTGACTTCATCTTCTGCTGCACAACCATTTTCGGTGATGAATACTGGTAAGTCATTACGTCCCAAAGTCTCGCTGACATGACGAATACCCCAGTAGATGCTCTCAGGGACAATATTTAGCCAAGGCATATGCATTCGCGGATAACCTTTGGGAAGATTGAGAAACTCATATCCTTTTTCGTTATCAACAGCACGAACATAAGTGCCAGTGTAAATATTAAGACCAATAGCATCTAGGGGCTGATGAATGATTTCTAAGTCGCCAGATTGGATATCAGGAGCATTTTTCCCTAATTCCTCAAGCATTACCGGACTATAGTTACCTGTAAGGGCGGGGAAAATGATACCTCCATTTTGCGTATGTGTATGGAAAGCTTTCTTGGCTGCAGCGATATGGGCGGGGGACTCGTGAATTGGAACTGTAACGCCGAAGTTATCTACTAAAGCGACTTGGCAAGGAACGGGTGAAGCAGCACGAATGGCTTGGCACGCCAATCCGTGAGCTAGTAAGGCGTGGTGAGAAATTTGCCACACTTGCTTTTTACTACTGACACGTTTGCCTGGAGCATGGGGAGAGTCAGCTTCTACGTCATAAGCCATATGGGTAAAGCAGGAAATTTCATTGAGTGTCATCCAGTGGGTAATGCGATCGCCGAGTCGACTCACAACAGCAGTAACGTAATCAGCAAAATCAAATGCCATTTGCCGACTTTGCCAGGAGCCGTATAAATCTTCTAGCGCTTGGGGGCTATCCCAATGAAACAAGGTAGCGTGGGGAGTGATATTGTGGTCGTGCAAGCAATCCACCAAGCGTTTGTAAAAATCTATACCATTTTCATTCACAGCTCCGCGCCCATCGGGAACGCTCCGAGGCCATGCAATGCTGAAACGATAGTGTTTGACACCTAATTCTGCCATCAGTCGCACATCCGTTTCATAACGGTGGTAGTGGTCGCAAGCAATGTCACCAGTATCGCCACCTACAACCCGTCCGGGTATAGCGCAAAAGGTGTCCCAGACGCTGGGTTTACGCCCTCCCTCATTTACTGCTCCTTCTATTTGATAAGCAGCAGTAGCAACGCCCCAGTAAAAATCCCTTGGAAATTGATATATGTTCATTAATAATTAGTAGAACAACCTGTAAAATCCCTGACTTCTTACCAGTGAGATCCGCCTTTTTGGCAAGACAGTGGAAATCGCTATTTTAAATCAAAATTAAACAAAGGCGATCGCAATGTCGACCGCCTGACTTTACCAGGCTAGTCTATGCGCAGCTGGGGACAATTGCTAATGCTAGCTTGCGAGCAAAATCTGTTTTCGCCAGTACTAGTGTCAAAACATCATTCTGAAACTCAGTCTGTACTCCCTCGGGCTGAATTGGGACTGGTAGCCGAATCTGATGCTCAAACTTGCTGTAGTAGAATCCTGAGTGCAAGCAACCTCGACCCTTTGCTTTGGAGTCATAACGCTGTTCTCCAGAGATGAAAAAGGGAAATTTATCACCCTTCAATCAGATTTATATGTACATCTTGAGTCAGATGAGCGCAAAAGTTAATTCACTCTCAAGATAGGCTCAGGGTAGTAATAAGTTTTCTAAAGTTTAAGTTGACACTGTATTCTTAGCCCAGCTGAGTCCACCTTTAGTACAAATTAGAGGTGGTGGCTTGAGGTGACAGCCGCTCAGATTATTCAAATTCTACAGATTAGTAGAACTGCGATCGCAGGGGGTATGAAATGCAAAGCGTAACAATGCAATCAACAGTAAATAGGCTTCCCTGGTTTTGCTTAACCCTCATAGCATTCATTTACGGCATCATTGGTTGGAGTCTATTTACAGCTGAATTACCCAGGTCGGCTGTAGCCGCCGCTGCGGTTGGAATTTTTGCTTTGGCTGCGACTAGTAGGTTTTCTGCCCAGACTGGATTTGATGTTTGGGGCGGGGTGCTTGCTTTGACATTCGGTACAGTTTTTATCCTGATCGGAGTTTTGATTTCGTCAGGAGCATATGCTTGGGCTTTTACCATAGCTTGTGTTTGGGCTTTTGGTTTTGCTTTGGATTTGGCTTTAGTAAGGACAGTGGATGTAATGGATGCGGTGGGATTCACTCCCAGGCAAATATTCTGGATTTTAGTGATGATTTCTTCCCTGAGTGTTACATTAGGATGGGTAACGCACAAAATTTTGCTGAGATAGAACACGATCTAGTAGTTGCTGGCGGAATGATTTTATTTTCTCTTTTCATTTAAAAACTCAATTCTTGGCGTTCTTGGCGTTCTTGGCGGTTCATGATTCATCCCAATTTTATTTTTAAAAGCCACTGAATCTGTAACCAAAAGTAAAACTTAGAAGATAGTACGGATATCGCGATCGCCCTTGGTTATAAAACCGAACCTAGTTAACTTTAATCCTAGTGCTAATGTGTTAGCTAGGAAGCTTAAGATTGAGCCTCCCAAGAAAAAAGATTATTCTTAGAGGTGATAGCTAGCAATAAAGCACATGCTGAATGCAAAAGCTTAACCTTGTAGAAAGCTGAAGAACAAAAGCACGATCTGTTGAGAAGTTGAGGAAAGGGAACTAGTGTGCCCTTGGAAGTTCTCCTGAACCGGAGCAGCTGGCGCCAAAGGCGAAGAGGTAAACTGAGGCCTTGCACCATACCATATCCTGCCCGAAGGGCTACTCTCCCTGGAAGTCGTCCTCTGGGCATCTACGCCCTACAATTGGGAGAGAAGCTCCATGACTCCACCACACAAAGTATACTGGGTTTGTAGTCAGGGTTTTGGCAACCCTGAAAGTAGCTATTAAAAAAGGCGAAAGTCCCCATTGAAGCAGACTTGGTGATTGCGACAAACTTCCTTAGCTAGTCACGATCTGTGTGGTACACCACTAATTCTCATAGTTCTCACCTGCCACCCTTGAAGGCTATAACAAGGGTTTGGAAGCTCTCACCAGGGGCTGTTGCGGGCGTCGTGCAACATGTGAATAAAGGTAAAGTAAAAAATTCCTTTCCCTTTACCCTTTAACCTTTCCTTTACCCTCTACCTCTGCACCCCGATTGAAGAGGAAAGTGTTATGGCAAAAGTAGTTGGAATTGACTTAGGAACGACAAACTCTTGCGTTGCTGTCATGGAAGGAGGACAACCCGTTGTTATTCCTAACGCTGAAGGACAGCGCGTTACTCCCTCCGTTGTTGCTTATACGAAAGCGAGGGATCGCTTGGTAGGTCAAATTGCCAGACGCCAAGCAGTCATGAACCCGGAAAATACTTTTTATTCAGTCAAACGCTTCATTGGGCGCAAATATGACGAAGTTACCCATGAAGCTACGGAAGTTTCCTATAAAGTTCTGCGTGACAGTAATGGCAATGTCAAACTCAACTGTCCTGTCACAGGTCAACAGTTTGCTCCTGAAGAAATTTCTGCCCAAGTTCTGCGGAAGCTAGCAGAGGATGCTAGCAAATATTTGGGAGAAAAAGTTACTCAAGCAGTAATTACAGTTCCTGCTTACTTCAATGACTCCCAGCGGCAAGCTACCAAAGATGCTGGCAAAATTGCCGGTCTAGAAGTTCTTCGCATCATCAACGAACCCACAGCCGCAGCCCTTGCATATGGTCTAGATAAAAAAACTAACGAAACCATCTTGGTATTTGACCTCGGTGGTGGGACATTCGATGTTTCCATTTTGGAAGTGGGTGATGGTGTCTTTGAAGTCAAAGCTACAAGCGGCGACACCCACTTGGGTGGTGACGATTTTGATAAAAAGATAGTTGATTGGTTAGCTGATGAGTTTAAGCGCGACGAAGGTATAGACCTGCGTAAAGATAGGCAAGCCTTGCAACGTCTAACGGAAGCAGCTGAGAAAGCTAAAATTGAGCTTTCAAGTGCAACCCAAACTAATATTAACCTGCCTTTCATTACTGCCACTCAAGAAGGGCCGAAACATTTGGATGTGACTTTGACGCGGGCTAAATTTGAGCAGATGTGTTCAGATCTCCTAGACCGCTGTCGCAAGCCAGTGCAACAAGCCCTCAATGACGCGAAACTCTCCACCAGTGACATTGACGAGGTAGTGCTGGTAGGTGGTTCTACTCGCATTCCTGCTGTGCAACAACTAGTGCGGCAGATGACAGGAGGTAAAGAACCTTGTCAAGGCGTCAACCCCGACGAAGTCGTAGCCGTTGGTGCTGCTATTCAAGCGGGCGTTCTGTCGGGTGAAGTGAAAGATATTTTGCTGCTAGATGTGACACCCTTGTCTTTGGGTGTGGAAACCTTGGGTGGCGTGATGACCAAGATTATTTCTCGCAACACCACTATCCCCGTGAAAAAATCTGAAATTTTCTCCACAGCTGCGGATGGACAAACAAACGTGGAAATTCACGTTCTGCAGGGTGAGCGGGAATTGGCAAAAGACAACAAGAGCTTAGGTACTTTCCGTCTCGACGGCATTCCTCCAGCTCCGCGAGGTGTACCGCAAATTGAAGTTACCTTCGATATCGACGCTAACGGCATTCTTTCTGTAACTGCAAAAGACAAGGCAACAGGTAAGCAGCAGTCAATTTCGATCACAGGTGCTTCTACTCTCGACAAGCGGGATGTAGAACGCATGGTGCGGGATGCCGAAGCTCACGCTGAAGAAGACCGTAGACGTCGCGAGCAAATCGATACTAAGAATAACGCAGATTCACTAGCTTATCAAGCCGAGAAACAACTTAGAGAGTTGGGTGATAAGATCGGTGCTGCCGATCGAAGTCGAGTTGAAGGGCTGCTTGCAGATTTGCGCAATGCAATTAACCAGGAAAACTACAATCGCATGAAGTCTCTGAGTTCCGAGCTACAGCAAGCTCTCATGCAAGTCGGTAGTGCGGTCTACGCCCAAGCAGGAGGCACAAGTGGTACTGCTTCTAGCAGCGGCCGCAGCGGCGATGATGTGATCGATGCCGATTTTGTGGAAAACAAGTAATTTCGTGAGCTTGTTTTGTCCGTAAAGGCTTTGGGGCGCATTTTCCGCCTCGAAGCTAAATCACAGAAATTTCACTTGATTGCCCAACCGCAAGCGATCGCCAGCAGACAGAAAAATCTTGAGGAGGATAAAATCATGATTAATGTTGTACGTCGCAGCCAAATCCTTGGTTTAATGACGATGGACAGTGGTAGTGCAACTCGATTCGACACTGTAGAAGAAGTTTGGATCGATGCTAGAGGACGGGTAACTTACTTAAGTGGAAGCCAAGGATATACACCCCTGGAACAAGTGTCTGTAATTGGCCCTGATGCGGTATTAACTTACAGTTCTACTGTTGTATCTCAGCCTGCAAATCTTCATCGTTTGTACCAATTGCCAGTCCGTTCCCCAATGTCTGGCTCTTTGGGATGGATCGAAGATTTTCTGTTTGATTGGGAAACTGGTGACATTGCTGCCTATATTTTGGGTGGAGATATTGCTACTTCCTTTGGCGGACGAGCAGTCTTGTATCCCGAAGATGTGGAAGTAATTGACGCAGAAGCAGTAGTGGTGCGAGAAGGAGCGCAAGAGCGCCTCAAGAGTGAATCAGAAGGACTTAAAGGTTTTATTAGCGAGAAGTCGCAGCAGGTGAAAAACTTAGTGAAAACAATGGGCGATCGCCTCAAATCCATAGTTTCTCCTCAGGATCGACCAGAAGTAGTGCGAGTGAAAATTAAAGAAGTGCATGACGAGCTAGAAGCCTCTGGCAAGCATGATAAAAACATTCTGCAACAAGCTACGCAGTTTTTGCTTTCTGAGTGGGAAAGCTTTCAGGAATCAGCACATCGAGCAAGCGATCGCGTCAAACACGCCCTTGATTCTGCTTGGAAACACTTGACGAAAAAGTCAGCCTAAAGATCGCAGCTAAAATCACTACAGGAATAATTGACTCCTGAAGGAAGAATCGTAGATGTTTAAAATCTGGAATAACTCACCTAGCCCCTGGAAAACTTTAGTCAGTCGAGAACAGATTGTCCATTACTTGGAAACTGTCCAGGATGCTATTGTAATGCTACTGTGCATTGGTTTGTTTAGCATCATGCTTATCCGCATGGGGGAATTATTCTTCTCCCTGATGCATCCTCTTCAGTTTCAAACAGTCACCTCCGATATTTTATTTCTATTGATTTTGGTGGAATTATTCCGATTATTAATCATCTACCTTCAAGAACGTCGTATCTCAGTTGGTGTGGCTGTCGAAGTGTCAATTGTCTCTGCCTTACGAGAAGTGATTTTGCGGGGCGTTGTGGAAATTCCTCGCGATCAGCTTTGGGCTATTTGTGGATTTTTGACTGTTTTGGGAGGACTGCTAATCATTCGCGCCCTGCAAGCACGTATCTTCAAACCGATTGAGTATTCAGAAAATCATCCACTTCTCTAAAAGACTTGCTGTATTAATCAAGGGCTAGCTCGGATTGAAGCAAAACTAATTCCATGATAAACCCCACTCACAGAGAGTAGGGTTGATTGATTGTTAATTTTCTTGTTAACCACAATTACCTATTAAAAGTGGAGGTTGCATTTCCATGACAGCTTCCGAGCAACGTTTTTCACCTCTGCGTCAAGTTGGCAGCCATGCTCTTGCTGTGATCTTGAGTATTGCCTTAACCTTGACTACCCTGCGGGCATTTCCGGCTTTAGTACTTCCTAACTCCCAGCCTCAAAGTTCTGAGTTTCGGTCAGTAGCGCCTGCTAACAGGTCAGTAGTACTTGATGGAGACCACAGCTTTGTTGTGGCTGCTGTGAATCGAGTTGGAGCCGCTGTTGTACGCATTGATACTGAGCGTACCATTGCCAGGGAATTCCCCGACCCTTTCTTTGACGATCCTTTCTTCCGGAGATTTTTTGGTGAAGACATTTTTCCGAGATTACCGCGAGAATATCACGTGCGGGGGCTGGGTTCGGGTTTTATAATCGACCGCAACGGTACAATTCTCACCAATGCTCATGTTGTCAGTGGTGCTGACACTGTCAAAGTCACCCTTAGAGATGGGCGGACATTTAGAGGAGACGTGCGCGGAATTGATGAACCTTCGGACTTGGCGGTGGTCAAAATCGAGGGACAAAATCTACCGGTAGCTCCGTTGGGCAACTCTAGCGATGTGCAGGTAGGAGACTGGGCGATCGCACTCGGTAATCCATTAGGTCTGGATAATACTGTGACTTTAGGAATTATCAGCACCCTTAATCGTTCCAGTGCCCAAGTAGGCATTCCTGACAAACGGCTAGATTTTATTCAAACTGATGCTGCTATCAATCCTGGTAATTCTGGCGGTCCGCTGTTAAACGCTCGTGGTGAAGTCATCGGTATTAACACTGCGATTCGCGCTGAAGCTCAAGGAATTGGGTTTGCAATTCCTATTGACAAAGCCAAGGCAATTAAAGACAGATTAGCTCGTGGTGAAAAAATTCCCCACCCATACATCGGTATCCGCATGCTTACCTTGACTCCAGAATTAGCAAAACAATCAAATCGCGATCCAAACACACCATTTACTGTACCGGAAATTAATGGGGTACTTGTGGTAGAAGTTATGTCCAATAGCCCAGCAGCATCTGCTGGTTTGCGCCGGGGCGATGTCATCCTACAAATAGACGATCGTCCGATCGCCTCTGCTGACCAATTGCAAAATGTAGTAGAAAATAGCCAAATTGGTCAACCATTGCGGTTGAAGTTGCAGCGAGGCGAACAAATATTGCAGTTAACCGTGCGTCCAGGAGAATTGCAGGATGCTGCCGCTCGTTTTTAATTACTAGGTGATGAGTTATTGGTTAGTAGTTAACAACCAACAAACAACAAACAACAAATAACTTAGTAACAAATAACTTAGTTCAACCAAGCTAGCCATACAGGCAGAATTACCAATACTCCTATTAAAGTCAGAGTAATACAAGCGGTTAGTAGCTCTCGGTCTAGATTGTACACCTCCGCTAAAATCAGCGTTACCACTCCTGTGGGAACTCCTGTCATCATTACCAGTACCAGGCGTGGCTCACCTGTTAATCCCAGATAGGTAGCGGTTAACCCCACCATTGCGGGGATCACTAAAACTTTTAACATTGCCGGAATCAGGGCAAGTTCTAAATGTGACCAGCCTTTGATGGAGCCGAGGTGGAGGCCAAGCAGCAACAAAGCACAAGCAAAGACGACCCAAATCATTGCCTGCAACGCTGACTCGACAAGCAAAGGCAATTTCACATCCTGACTGAGCAAGCCAACGAAAAAAGCCCACTGGCTAGGAACCGCGAGAACATCTCGTAAGGAATTCCACCAAGGATGTTGTGTTTTACTTTGCCCAAAATAGCTAGCAATGAAGACAGCTAGACTGTAAGTGATGATACCAGAAACGTTGTAGATAATTGCCCAGTCCAAATACAGGGGATCGATGAGGGCGTTTGCTAATGTCATGCCGATAAAACCTGTATTACCAAGCATGACAGCTAAGATAAAGCTGCCAAAGCGCGATCGCGTGACATGTTCCTTTGGGAGTGCTGTTTGAAAAATAGCACCTGCTCCGACATCAAGCGATCGCTGTGGGGAAATTTGCTGCTGTTTGGATAGCTCTTGGGCGTTGTAGTGATTAAACTTTTGCCATCCCCACCAACTTAGTAGTGCCAAACCCATACTTAGCAGCGAGGCTTCCATAACAATCAAGGGAATCAGCAGTGTCTGTCCGCCTAGTTCCGTTCGACGTCCAAACATGAAAGATTGTAATGGAACTCCACCCCAGTAGAGTAAAGTACCAAGCCGCGTAGAAAAATTAGCTGGTATAAATCGAAACAATATCATTCCTGAACTTATGCATACAAATAAAGGAGCGTAAGCCTGCAATAAAGAGTCAAACATAACAAAACCACACCCCTTCCTGTTGATAGTGCGGCGAGTAGATAGGGGATAAGTATTCCAGAGTTATACCTGAAGTAATATCTGTCTCTTATACACATCTGACGCTGCCG
>JANZYY010000522.1 GCA_026419705.1 Fischerella sp. | reverse complement strand
AGATGTGTATAAGAGACAGGCTAACAGTATGCCTGTGCGAGATGTAGAATTTTTCTGGAAACCGAATAACTTAGGTATACGAACCTTTTTTAACCGGGGTGCAAATGGGATTGATGGCACTTTATCCACCGCTTTGGGAATCGCCCACCATCACCAAAGCAGCGTCCTGTTGACAGGAGATTTGGCACTATTGCACGATACTAACGGCTTTTTAATTAGAAATAAATTTGTTGGGCATTTGACAATTGTATTAATTAACAACAATGGTGGTGGAATTTTTGAAATGTTGCCCATTGCCAAGTTTGATCCACCGTTTGAAGAGTTTTTTGCTACTCCTCAGAATATTGATTTTACTCAATTGTGTGCTACTTACGGCGTGCAGCATGAATTGATTACTTCCTGGGAACACTTGCAGACTCAGTTAAATCCATTACCTTCCAAGGGGATTAGGGTTTTGGAGTTGCAAACAAATCGCAAAGCTGATACCAAATGGCGTCAAGAGAATTTGGGTAGGTTTGCACTAATGTAGTTTTTTGCAACACAACCCAAATAAAAAGCCCCCAACTCTTTGGGGGATAGCAGCCATGAACTCAATAAACATTTACACTTGAAATAAGCCGGATAAAGTCTACACCCTAGCTTGCAGGTATTGCAGGCTAGGGCTTTCTTAATGTTTACAGTGGTATTGATTTACTACTCCAAACATTTTGTGGTAATTAACCTCAAAAATTGTAGCATTATTCAGCATTTGCATGTTTTGCATTACTAATGCGAACATTTAGCCTTAATCAGAGAAAATTTCCAAAACTCTAAGGTTTAACAGTACTTTAAATCAAAATGAAATACGGTAAAAACGCGATAAAAACTGGCGATCGCCCCACCTCGAACAATGCTCCCACCTAAATGCTGCTGCTAGTGTGGCATTGAAGTGTCAAGAGTCCCAAAAAAAGCACTAGTATATGATGGCGGAAATAAATTTAACCATTCTAAATCAACCTTGATTTTGGAATGCGTAACTTTTGACTTTCTCGGCAGCATGCTGCGCTATCAAACTATAGTTAACAAATTCACACGATATTCCTCCCAAGGAAGAAGTAGTTGCCAAATTGCCAGATAAAAGAAGCGATTTTACACCAACTTCTAGACTGGCATTTACACCCATAAGCCGGAGCTACGGATAAAGTAGAATATGATTCGCTTACTATCAAGCAAACAGAATCATCTCACCTTGTATTGGGTGAGAATATTTTTTTGAACATATTTTAATCATAAACAGTTATATTTTCTAATCAAAACTCTGCTTGATTTTGTAATAATAACTTGTGCTTTGTGGGTGCTTTCAATTCGGCAATTTGAAGTTCGCGGGGGTGAGGCGATCGCTACTTGAAGTATCTAATGCAGTCAGCTGAGATCGGCAAGATTGTATCAAAAGCAAAAGTACCGCGAATGCGGGTAAAGCCAACAACGGCGATCGGGTGACCACTGCTGACGATAGTCCCAGCCATCATATGTCAGCGATCCGCACGCAGACAAATCATCTTCCATGCCTTTGGCGATAATACCAATGCTTCGTGAACAAGAGCATGACGCTCGACTAGGTAGCGCACAACCAGATTATGCTCTACAGAAAAAAAATTCCACGATCTGCGATCGCAATTCTTCTTCATTCCGCACCTGGGCGCTCGCTTGAAATAAATATTACAAAGAATTTGCCATTATCGTTATCGCACTATATCAATATCGTTCAAGACAAATCAGTCACTGACAACTTCACAGCGATCGCGACAGATAAATAAATGGGAAAATTCAATATAGTAGGTAGTTAGTCCATATATTTTAGAACAGAGAACAGGGCGTGCAGTAGTTAAGGGATACCCACTTCTTTACTTTGAACTTTATCGTTCAGAAGATATAACCTAAATAGCCGTTGTCACCACAAGCTTACAAAAAAGCGATCGCTCTAAATCTACCCCAGTATCCTATTGCTTGCTCACAAGAGCGACCAATGTCTGCTATTAGTCTAACATCGTTTCGCCTTGCATCGGAATTACTCAATAGATCTAAGCGTGAAAGAAAATGTAGAGACGCTTACGCCGCAGGCGTTCCCGCCGGCTAATTTCGCGTTTCTACAAGGATTTTGGGTAACGCATAATTAATTTCTGGAAATGTCTAATATATGAATCCATAAAACTCTGCGTTCCTCTGCGTTAAAATATTATTCCAATGCCTGCCAACAGATTTGATCGCCAATCAACCGAATTTCATCTCAGAAGTCCGTAGAGAATCTGCTATTTTTTTAATAAAGCTGGCTGTAGGTACTGCCATAAGTAAACCCAAAATTCCCGCAAACTTTGCTCCTAAAAGTAAACTGATAAACACCCAAACAGGATTGAGTCCGGTGATACCTCCGATCAATCGAGGAGCAATAAAATTCTCATTGATTTGACCGAGGATAATAGCAACTACCAAGACCTTGACTCCCAACCAAATATTTGAAAATGAGACTAACAAACTGACTAATGTGATACTGACAACGCCTCCAAAGGGTATTAGGCTAGCTATGCCAATTCCCAGTCCAAACAGTAACCCAAAAGGTATCTGTAAAGCTAGAAATGCAAGTATCATAATTGCGCTGAGGATAGTTGCTACGATCGCTTGACCCGCAAAATAGTTTTGAAAACTTTGCTTGAGTGATGACTGAATTTGCTTATTCCACTCAGAAGGTAGCCAGCTTAAAACTCCATCCCAGACGCTTTCCCCATATAAAACCAGAAAAACAGTCAGTACTAACGTCAACACCAAATTCAGAGCACTATTTATAGTATCAAGTGTGACATTAATAATTTGTGACGTCAAAGACTGCATCGCTCCTGTAAGTTGGCTGGTTAATTGTGTCGTAATTGTACTGATATCAATTGGTAGCTGTTGCAATACTGTTTGTTCATCCCAGGCTTGCAGTTGTTGTCTTCCAGCCTCAATCCAAGCTGGTACGCGATCGCCAAACTCAATCAGTTGTTGAAAAACTAAAGGACCCAAGACTAGTCCAACAACTCCAAACAATAATAATGTCAACAGGAGGACAAGCCCAATTGCCCAGTTTCGCTTCACACCTCGTTCTTCCAAGAAGACGATGGGATAGTTTATTAAGAAAGCAATCAGGCTGGCTGTAAACACAATACTAACGATGGGCTGTAGGTACTCGCAAAGTAAAAGTATTAGCCATCCGTTGACAAAAATGACTGGAAAAGCTAATCCTAGATTCAGCCAACGCGGCATTTTTTGATCGTCAGTCATGTTTTTGACCTTATTACTGACCCGAAATTGCTAATTTTTGATCCGGACAAGCCATTTTGCAAATATATCTGCAAGATATTGGACCCATAGCTATCCGTGTACTACACCATCGTGGCACAGTTAGTAGATAAGGTATTGCCTACCCTAAGATACAATTTTCAACTTGGAGAAGGACTCCAAAGCCATGTAAATCAGCTGGCAAATCGCCGAAACCTACGAAGACATCCTCTATCACAAAGCTGATGGCATAGCCAAAATTACCATCAACCGCCCACACAAACGCAACGCCTTCCGTCCTAAAACCATCTTTGAACTATATGATGCCTTCTGTGATGCCCGCGAAGACACTACCATCGGTGTTGTACTATTTACAGGTGCAGGTCCGCACACAGATGGTAAATATGCCTTTTGTGCGGGAGGTGACCAAAGTGTACGCGGACACGCAGGTTATCTAGACGACAGCGGTATCCCTCGCTTGAACGTATTGGATTTGCAACGTCTGATCCGTTCAATGCCGAAAGTTGTAATTGCCCTAGTAGCTGGGTATGCGATCGGTGGCGGACACGTTCTCCACTTAATTTGTGACCTCACCATCGCCGCTGATAACGCAATTTTCGGACAGACTGGCCCAAAGGTAGGCAGTTTTGACGGTGGTTTTGGTGCCAGCTATCTGGCCCGTATCGTCGGACAAAAAAAGGCGCGAGAAATTTGGTTTCTCTGTCGCCAATACAC
>JANZYY010000521.1 GCA_026419705.1 Fischerella sp. | reverse complement strand
AGATGTGTATAAGAGACAGCTAGATAATGACCCTCCTCATTGGTCATCTGATGGTAAATAATGTAGAGACGCGATCGCAGTTGATCAATTCCCAATCACATCTCTACATTCAGTTAACTAGCCTGGGGTCGCCCTACGCAGTAAATCTCCCACACCCTCGTTACCACCATTCAACCTAGTAACGAGAATTAGAAACGCAAAGAAATTTCTCTGCGCCACTCTGCGCTTACCTCTGCGACCTCCTGCGTTACAAAAGTTAACTACCGCCAAACAAAGACTTTCGCTTCGTAACGCCCCATATCAGTCATGATGCCATCATCACCAGCTTCCACATCATAATCTCCCGTCCATTCGTGCCATGTACCACCATTGGGAAAGTTGGGAACGTGATAACCAGCTAGGAAGTTTTCAGAAAAATTAGCGACAACAACCACACGGGAACCTTCATCATTCCAGCGGCTGTAAGCTAACACCTTCGCCTCTGGATTTTCGTGGATAAAGTCAATATTTTCTGTATAGAGGGCATGATTGTCTTTACGCAGGTTAATCAAGCCTTTGTAGTATTCAAACAAACCGCGATTCAAATCATTACCCAGTAGTGTCCAATCAATTTTGGCTGACTCTTGAGTTTTAGGTTTATACTCGCCAAACTCTTCACCCATCCAAATTAAAGGTACGCCAATAGCTGTCATCAAAATAGCAACACCTAACTTCGCTCGCCTAAAAGCTTCTTCATCAAAAATGTTGCGATCGCCCAGTTCTACCATCAAATGATGATGGTCATGATTTGTCAAGTAATTAACAACATTTGTAGCACCCATAAAGCCTTGGCGCTTACAATCAATTACATCTTTGAGGCGTTCTAAATCAAAGGTATCGCCGCAGATATGTTCAAGCATACAATGATAGAAGCTATCATGCCAGCAACCATCCATTGGTCCATCAACATTGGTTATGCTGGTAGTTTCAGGAATGTGTTCGGCAATATTGTAAAAAGGCTTAGTACCAGCTGTTTTTTTCGCTTCTTGCACAATCCAGTGCATGAAGTCGTAATTAGCAATTTGCCGCGCTGCATCGTAGCGAATACCATCTATGTGATACTCTTCAATCCAAAAACGCACCGTATCGCCAATAAATCTCCGCGCCGGGTAAGTCTCTAAATTTTCATCATAGTGTTCGTAATTAAACTCAGGACCCCAGCTATTGTCGGGGTCACGAGGAGAGTGATGATACCAATAGTCGTGATCGATTTGGGTTAAAGGACTAGATGCTTCTGAGTGATTGTAAATACCGTCGATGATGACACGAATTCCTCTAGCATGACACTCATCAATGAGATTTTTCAATTCAGCTGTAGAGCCATAGCTTGATTCAGTTGCAAAAAAATGCCGGGGATTGTAACCCCAGCTATAATCACCAGGATATTCTTTAAGGGGCATTAGCTCTATGGCGTTAATACCGAGTTCGCACAGGTAATCTAATTTTTCAATGACATGCTTATATTTTCCTCGTGCGTAAGGGTCATCTTCACCACCAGAAAAATCACCAACATGTAATTCGTAAATTACCAATTCATGGTCAGCAGGTAGGGGTTTATCGTCGTGCTTCCAAACATAGGTATCGACGATTCTTCGCCCATCTTTGATTCTAACTATACCGTTATCCTCACCACTCAATTCATCTATATCTGTAGCGTAGGGATCTGTAACATCAACCCATTGATCTGGTTCCAAAAACCACGATTTTGACTTGACGCGAAATTTATATTGATATTCTCCATCCTTTAATGCTACGGTTGTACGAAAATAACCGTCATCGCCTTTTTCCATGGGAATTTCTTTCCAATCAGAAAAAGAACCAATTAAAGCTGCTGCTTCGTTATACGGAGCAAATAAGTTAAATTCAATTGGTTTTGACATGGCTTTATTTAGATATAGTGAATATTTGTATGAGTATTTTCTGATTTTCCAAGTCAATCACCAATCTTTCTGGAGAAACAATTCAGTAATTTTCACCTCTATCCTCAGGAATAAAAAAAAATAATAAAAATTGAAAAATAAATTATAAAAAATAACTTTATCGTCAGAACTCAGGTCAAAGAATTGACAGGAGGAGATAGTGGGGATAAATAATCACTATCACAATCAGCTGTTTTTATAGAAACAAGTTTTAATAGCAATTGCTCACCAACATCCTACAATTAAATAGACTTGCACTAATTGCTTAGTCAGTCTCAGAATAGATAGGGCAAAGCACACGGGGAAACTAACGTGAGTCAAGAATTTGATTACGATTTAGCGATCGTCGGCGCTGGAGTAGGCGGACATGGAGCTGCTTTACACGCCGTTAGCTGCGGTTTAAAAACAGCTATTATCGAAGCAGCTGATATGGGGGGAACCTGCGTGAACCGAGGCTGCATTCCTTCTAAGGCATTGCTAGCAGCTTCTGGACGTGTGCGGGAATTAAGAGATGCTCACCATCTCAAAGCGCTGGGAATTCAAATTGGAAATGTACAGTTTGAGCGGCAAGCGATCGCCGACCATGCTAACAACCTCGTCTCTAAAATTCAAGGAGACTTAACCAACAGCCTCAAACGCTTAGGAGTTGATATCATCCGGGGTTGGGGCAAAATTGCAGGTAGTCAAAAAATCAGTGTTGTGACGGATAGTGGTGAAAAAACTATTACCGCTAAAGACGTCATCCTTGCTCCTGGTTCTGTTCCCTTCGTTCCTCCTGGAATCGAATTAGACGGCAAAACAGTCTTTACCAGCGACCAAGGGGTTAAGTTAGAATGGCTACCAAATTGGGTGGCAATTGTTGGCAGTGGCTACATAGGCTTGGAATTCTCCGATATTTACTCAGCTTTGGGCTGTGAAATCACTCTGATTGAAGCACTCGACCAGCTAATGCCAGGATTTGACCGCGATATTGCTAAACTTGCTGAACGGGTGCTGATTACTTCCCGCGATATTGAAACTTATGTGGGAACCTACGCCAAAAGAGTTATCCCCGGTTCACCAGTGGTAATTGAATTAGCCGACTTCAAAACCAAAGAAGATATAGACGTGCTGGAAGTTGATGCTTGCTTAGTAGCGACGGGACGCATTCCAGCTACGCAAAATCTCGGTTTAGAATCGGTAGGTGTAGAACTAGACCGTCGAAATTTTATCCCGGTGAACGACACCATGGCCGTACTAAGTGGAGGTGAACCCGTACCGCATTTATGGGCAATTGGTGATGCAACTGGTAAAATGATGCTGGCGCACGCTGCTTCTGCTCAAGGTATTGTTGCTGTAGAAAATATCTGTGGCAGATATAAAGAAGTAGACTATCGCAGCATTCCCGCAGCAGCCTTCACCCATCCAGAAATTAGCTATGTCGGTATGACAGAAGCACAAGCTAAAGAAAAAGCTGCTGTTGAGGGATTTGAAGTTGGAGTCGCCAAGAGTTACTTTAAAGCTAATTCCAAAGCCTTGGCAGAAGGCGAAGCTGATGGTATGGCTAAGGTAATTTATCGTAAAGACACAGGCGAAGTTTTGGGAGTACACATTTTTGGAATACACGCTTCCGATATTATCCACGAAGCTTCCGCCGCGATCGCCAACCGCCAATCCGTCCATACCCTAGCCTATCTAGTTCACGCCCACCCAACACTCTCGGAAGTCCTGGACGAAGCTTACAAACGAGCAGCCAGTTAGGGATCGGGGATCGGGGATCGGGAAATAATTTAGTCCCTAATCCCTAATCCCTAATCCCTAATCCCTTTTCCCCAATCCCTTTTCCCCAATTCCTATTATGCAAATCCGTCGCCGTCCACCCAACCCAGCTGTTAGTGTCTCTAATTTAAGGTATCAGATTGCTACTCCTGATGCTGAGCCAAGAAACATCCTAGAAAAAATTGTTTGGCACAAAGAAGAAGAAGTAGACCAACTGCGGGAAAAGCAACCATTACAAGAGTTGCAAAAACAAGCTTTAAATGCACCTCCAAGCCG
>JANZYY010000520.1 GCA_026419705.1 Fischerella sp. | reverse complement strand
CGCTTAGTGGGACCCCTAAGCCCCCGTTGTAGCGACTGGCGTGAAATAAATTCCTTTACCCTTTGCCCTTTTCCCTTTTCCCTTTAACCTTTACCAAATTCCCAATCCCCGATACCTAATCCCCTCCTAAATCAACCCCATCTCGTGCAACCCTTGCTGCAGTCGCTGCGCCTCTTGGGGATTGTGTTTTTCATGCAGAGCGATCGCCATGCGAAATGCTGTTAAACTAGCCTGTAAATTGCCCAGTTTCAGCAGTACTACCCCTAAGTTTTGATAGGCATCTGCATAGTTAGGATTTAACTGAATTGCTTTTTGATAGGATGCGATCGCATCTGTAAATAAACCCATTGCTTTGAAAGTCATTCCCAAATTGTAATATCCTGTAGCAAAGGTGGGGTCAATCTTCAAAGCTGTTTCGTAGGCAGTCTTTGCACTTTTTAAATCTCCGGTGGCTTTGAGTAAATTGCCTAAATTGTTATATGCTCCTAGCTTGAGCATGGGATAAATAGGCAATTTGATCGCAGCCTGATAGTGAGCAATAGCTTGTTTGGGATTTTGCAAACGACTGTAGGCAATTCCCAAATGATAGTAAAGCTCGTACAAAATATCGTAGTTTTCTTCAGCAGCAACGATTCCTTTGGTCAGTAACTCCACACCTGCAGATATTTTCCCTGTTTCCACATACAATGCCCCTAACTTACTGCAAACATAAGGGTCATTGGGATGAGTTGCAAGAAATTCTTCCATCGCCGTTTTTGCTTTGGTGTATTTGTTGTGTTGGTTGATGGTATGTTTTTGATAGCCTGAATGCAGAATTGCTACACCTTGCAGATAACCTATTTGCCAGTGAGGTTCTTGGCGTAAAATTTCAGTGACGCTATCATCTACTAAAGCGTGGTAAGGACGAGAAAAACGAATATCTGGATGATTGCGAAATAGACGGGAAACCAGGGAATAGGGTGATTGTACTGCTCCCACTTCTTGACGCAAGAGGTTAATAAGTATATATTCTTCTCTTTCGATTACCTCTTGCAACTGTGGTATAATTTTTTGCGATAGCTTTTCATCTGCATCTAAGACTAGAACCCAATCACCCGTAACATGTTTTAGAGCTTCATTGCGAGCAGCACTGAAATCATTACACCATGGGAAGTTGTATACTTCTGCACCATACTTGCGAGCAATGTACGGGGTGCGATCGCTAGAACCTGTATCTAAGACTATCATTTCATCTACCACATCTTTGACGCTGCCCAAACATTTGGGTAGTGCTTTTTCTTCATCTTTAACAATCATGCACAGGCTGAGTTTCATAGGTTAATCGTGTACTTCTTTAAAGATTCTGCATATATCAGCAACTTTTATTCTGTGTGAAAATCAACATCGAATAAAGTAGTAACTTCCAGTACCTGTGGCGACTGTAGTAGTGGGTCAAAAGCTTGGTGGACACTACCAAATTCTTCACCAAATAGGCGAAGGAGGGTTTAGTGTTATTTTCTTAGCCAAAGATATACAACGGTCAGGAAATCCTAAGTGCGTTGTTAAGCAGTTTAAAGCAAAAGCGACTGACCCATACACCTTATGGGAAGCACGACATCTTTTAGAAAACTTAGAAAAGCATGACCAAATCCCGCTACTTTTGGCTCACTTTCAGGAAAGTCAGGAATTTTATTTGGTTCAAAAATACATCGAAGGTCATGACTTGAGCAAAGAATTGCTTCTCAGTAAAAAAGCTGAGTGAAGCTTATGTATTTATACTTTTCCAAGATATTCTGGAAGTTTTAACCTTTGTTCTTCGAGACATTAAACCATCAAAATATAATACGACGGCAAGATGGCAAAATTGTAATCATTGACTTTGGCGCGGTTAAACAAATTAGTACCCAAATAGTTAATTCTCAGGGAGAAAAGCATAAAACTGTTGCCATTGGTACTGCTGGTTATGTGCCTAGTGGTCTATCGCATTAATTCTAATGGTCATCCAGATTTTAGAAGCGATATTTATGCAGTAGGAATCATTGTTATTCAAGCTTTAACAGGAATACCTCCAGCTCAATCATGAGTTTATCTTCTGGCGATCGCACTATCACAGAACAGGAGCAGTTTCAGAGGTTGTTTGAGCCGTGTCCGCACGTATTTTGGGATTAATCTTAGGAGGTGTATCGGGTGCGCGTATAACACAAGACTAGATGACGCTATATGCTATAACTGTTGGAACCACCAAGGGTGCAGTGGCTCCTTTATCTCGGGAAACTTTGGTCGAGCACTGACTTTCCTGCTTAATATTGATTGCGCTCGGCGATCGCCTCTTTTAAATTTGCCAAAAATGTTTATCTTTTCATGAAAAAGCAAAAAAATCAATTCAGCCACCTCACAGCAATAGAAAGAGTTTATCTATCAGTACCTGCACAGTTTTTATTAGATAAGAATTTACTTAAAGGTAAAGTCCTAGACTTTGGTTGTGGCTTTGGCAATGATGTTAAATTATTGCGACAAAAAGGATTTGATATTACTGGTTACGATCCTTATTATTTCCCACAATATCCTCATGATAAATTTGACACAATTATTTGCTTTTACGTTTTAAACGTTTTATTAACTGAAGAACAGGCGAATGTTCTCATGGAAGTATCGCACCTATTAAAACCGGAAGGTAAAGCTTATTATGCAGTGAGAAGAGATATAAAAAAAGAAGGATTTCGATCGCATTATATTCACAAAAAACCTACATATCAATGTATTGTCAAACTTCCTTTTCAATCAATTCACTCAGATGATTATTGCGAAATTTACGAGTATAGACATTATAACTTACAGAGAAATTCTTCTCATCACTGCATATTTTGCAATCCCCAGAAAAGCCTAACTATACTAACCGAATCAGCAACTGCATATGCAATGTTTGATCGTTATCCTATCAGTAAAGGTCATGTTTTGGTTATTCCAAAACGTCATGTTAGTAATTATTTTGAGCTTCCGTTTAAAGAGCAATCAGCTTGTTGGCTGATGGTTAACAAAGTGCAAGAAATTCTCAAAGAAGAATTTGAGCCAGACGGTTTTAATGTGGGAATGAACATCAACCGGGAAGCCGGTCAAAAAATAATGCACGCCAGTATTCATATTATCCCTCGTTACAAAGATGATACTGCTGGTGCTAAAGGTGGAATAAGATCTGTGATTCCTCACCGCTGAGACAATAGTTATTTATACTCACAAACTGTATCAACTAAAAAATTTCTCCACACACCGAACAAACATTTCTACACCCATTGCCAATGCCGTTTCATCAAAATCGAACCGGGGATGATGGTGAGGATAGGCTAAATTCTTTGCCGGGTTAGCAGAACCCAAGAAAAAATAGCAGCCAGGTACCTCTTGCAGGAAGTAGGACATATCTTCACCCCCCATAGTTTGGCATTCTGGCACAATGCCCAAGGGCGTTTCTACGACTTCTTGCGCAACTGCTTGCACTAATTCTGCCATTTCTGTATTATTGATTGTGGCTGGGTAAAGTTCCCAGTGTTTGAAGTCATAAGTAGCACCATGACTTTGGCAAACTCCAGCAATAATTTGTTCGATGCGCTGTGAGAAAAAGCCTCTCAAAGCCGGATTAAAATACCTAACAGTACCACTCATTTTGGCTGTATCTGCAATCACGTTGCGCTTTGTACCAGCGTGGAGTTCGCCCACTGTCACCACAGCCGAATCAATTGGATTGACATTACGAGCAACAATAGTTTGGAGGGCGTTAATAATTTGGGCTGCAACCACTATGGAATCAATAGTTTGATGTGGCATGGCACCGTGCCCGCCTTTGCCAAAAATAGTGCAGTTGAAGGATTCCACAGCTGCCATCAACGCACCAGCTCGCACACCCACTGTTCCCAAGGGCAAATTATTCCACAGATGTAAACCAATAATTGCGTCCACATCAGGATTTTTTAGCACCCCCTCTTCAATCATCGGCTTTGCGCCCCCCGGTCCTTCTTCGGCTGGCTGAAAGATAATTTTGACAGTACCAGTAAAGTCTTGGCAGTGCTGTTGCAGATAATAGGCC
>JANZYY010000519.1 GCA_026419705.1 Fischerella sp. | reverse complement strand
ACACAGAGGTATCAACAAACAAATACAACCACTACTGACCAAGGTGTAGTGGAAATTGTTGATAAGCGGGATGACATATCTGACTAGATATTATTAGGGCGATCGCCTTCCCAAAAATTATCCTGCTGAACAAAAGGGGCGATCGCACATCCAAGCTATAATCACTAACTAAAAAGCGATCGCTGGCGATAAAAATTTTTCTAGTATAGTAATATTTAAGACACGCTTGCCTCAAGTACGGAGAGCACGAACGGCAACGCCAATTTCGTCTAGGTACTTGTAACTATTTGAATCTCAAAAAAACTCAGTACAATTTCAAAGCTTGTTGTTGATTAGACAAGAATTTTTACTTAGTAAGAATTATGATTATATATTCAACAACATCCAACTTTTTTGTATTGAGAAACATTTCATGCAAATTCAAGGCAGAGTTACCACATCACAACTCCCAGTTGCGATCGCTGCTAGTCAGAACTATCTACTTTCGATCCAAGATCCCAAAGGCTATTGGTGGGCCGAGTTAGAATCCAACGTCACCATCACTGCAGAGGTTGTTCTCCTGCATAAAATTTGGGGAACAGATCGATCTAGACCCCTACACAAAGTTGAAGCATATCTGCGTTCTCAGCAACGAGAACATGGTGGCTGGGAACTTTTTTACGGAGATGGCGGAGAACTCAGTACTTCAGTGGAAGCATACATGGCGCTGAGGCTGTTGGGTGTACCGCCAAGTGACCCAGCCATGATCCGGGCAAGAACATTTATTCTAGAGCGAGGCGGGATCGGTCGAACTCGCATTTTTACTAAGTTACACCTAGCGCTGATTGGCTGCTATGGCTGGCAAGGAATTCCTTCGTTACCACCTTGGATAATGTTATTGCCAGAGAATTTTGTGTTTAATATCTATGAAATGTCAAGTTGGGCTAGGTCAAGCACCGTGCCATTGCTGATTGTGTGCGATCGCAAACCAGTCTTTAGGGTAGACCCAGCGATCAACTTGAACGAACTTTATGCGGAAGGTGCAGATCGGGTCAAATATGAATTACCCCGTCAGGGCGATTGGACAGATTTATTTGTCGCCCTCGATTCCGGTTTCAAACTTGCGGAAAACCTGAATTTAGTGCCTTTTCGTGAAGAAGGTATCAAAGCTGCACACAAGTGGATTTTAGAACGGCAAGAAGCAACAGGCGACTGGGGCGGCATTATTCCAGCTATGCTGAATTCACTGCTAGCGTTGCGATGCTTGGATTATGACCCAGCCGATCCGATTGTAGAACGAGGATTGCAAGCCGTCGATAATTTTGCGATCGAAACAGCAGACACCTACCGAGTCCAACCGTGTGTTTCCCCGGTTTGGGATACAGCTTGGGCGATCAGAGCGCTTGTTGATTCTGGTTTATCACCAGACCATCCAGCTCTGGTACGGGCGGGCGAGTGGTTGTTGAGCAAACAAATTCTCGACTACGGTGATTGGGCTGTTAAAAACCGGCGAGGACAACCCGGAGCGTGGGCGTTTGAGTTTGACAACCGCTTTTATCCCGATGTCGATGACACTGCTGTCGTCGTGATGGCGCTGAATGCGATCGAGCTTCCTCATGAAAAGCTGAAACAAAGAGCTATAGCTCGTGCTGTGGACTGGATTGCTTCAATGCAGTGCCAAGCAGGTGGTTGGGCTGCTTTTGATTTAGATAATAATCAAGATTGGCTGAATCTGATCCCCTACGGCGATCTTAAAGCAATGATCGATCCCAACACGGCTGATGTCACCGCCAGAGTCATAGAAATGCTAGGTAGTTGTCATCTGTCCATTGATGCTCATAACTTTGAACGAGCAATTAACTATCTCTTAGGTGAACAAGAACCTGAAGGTTGCTGGTTCGGTCGTTGGGGAGTCAATTACATCTATGGAACAAGTGGCGCATTGGCGGCTTTATCTTTGGTTGCTCCACAAACTCATCAAAACAGTATAGAACGGGGTGTTGCTTGGTTAGTCAGTTGTCAAAACTCAGATGGTGGTTGGGGCGAGACTTGTCGCAGCTATGACGATCCTAGTTTGAAGGGACAAGGACGCAGCACAGCATCTCAAACTGCTTGGGCTTTGATAGGGTTGATGTCAGCAGGTAAAGCAACAAAAAAATTTGCAATATCAGCGATCGAGCAAGGAATTAATTACTTACTTGCAACTCAACAAGCAGATGGTACTTGGGATGAAGCTGATTTTACAGGTACTGGTTTTCCCGGTCATTTTTATCTGAAGTATCATCTTTATCAACAATATTTTCCTCTCATTGCTTTGGGTNAGGTCAGTACCAAGCAATATTTTCTGAGGCGATCGCTTTGGTTAGTAGTTAAAACTAACTTCTATGAAAATGATCGCTGTCTTTGTGCCTTAGTGGTAAAAAAATCTTGAACCACTAAGACACTTAAAAAAGAGTTTTTATGCGTTTTGATCGTGTAGTTGATCGCGGTTGCTATAATGTCGATTTAGTATTCAGAATTTGTCTTTATGGAGTAGATAAGGAAAAAATGAAGACAAGAAAGTAATTTACTGAGTGTCTCCATTGTCTTGTTTTTCTTTTTTTGATTGAGAAAATTTCTTGAGATGTGAATATTGTCATCCGTTCACATGATTTTAAATGCAAGGATTAGCTCCACTTATGCAATCTGGGGGTTGTACCCTGCTAGAAATGATTGGTCAAAAATTTTTAGTAAGCTAGTTTGAAGATTAATTGATGGTTTAATAGATTGATATTTCATTTCAATTTTTAGTCAATTTTTACGTATTGATTGAAATTTTTTTATCTTTACAAAAATGCAAAAACCGTTCTTGCAAAAGGTAGGATTTTATGCAAAGGATTTATTTTGAAATTTGACTGTAAAAAAAATTCATGATTTATTGTGTAGATATATGTCAGACTGTTAATTAACATATATAGGCAGAACCTGTGCGAAAAAAATTAAATGCTTTTCCGGAAACATTAGGCTCAATTATAGATAATATATACCAAACAATAAAAAAATTTTGAAAAAAACACTAGCAAATAAAATATTAAGTTTGAGTGAAACATATATAAAAAATCATCAAAGATTTACAAACTCCAGTATGTTGCAAGATTAATAGAGGTGTGTAGGAATGGATTTACTGAGAGATGCGTTAGAGGTTTTAAAGGAGACTAGTCGGACTTTTTATATTCCTATTAGTCGTTTACCGAGAGTATTGCAAGAGGCAGTGGCATCAGCATATTTATGCATGCGAGCCATTGATGAAATTGAAGACCATCCCGAACTGGATAACCAGGTCAAAGCTAAGCTGTTGCGCACGATTAGCTTAACATTACAGGCAGCGGTTGATGGTTTTGCAATTGATTGCTTCTCAGTAGGATTTAGTACACACGAAAAAATTTTACCAGAAGTCAGCGTTCGGATTAGAGAATGGGCGTTACTTGCACCTGAGACAATTGCTCCCCGGATTTGGGATGCTACTGCGGCAATGGCAGACAGGATGGCATACTGGGCAGAAACAAACTGGGAAATTCATACAGAATCTGATTTAGATCGTTACACTTTTGGGGTAGCAGGTGCGGTTGGCTTGTTACTATCAGATTTGTGGGCTTGGTACGATGGAACGCAGACTAATCGTACTTATGCGGTTGGATTTGGGCGGGGCTTACAGGCAGTTAATATCCTTCGCAACCATAAAGAAGATTTGGCCCGTGAGGTCAACTTTTTCCCAGATGGTTGGAGTACAGAAAACATGCAAGTATATGCTCGCCGCAATCTGGTGCTTGCAGAAGCATACACCAAAACTCTGGCTGCTGGTCCGGTTTTAGATTTTTGCCAGATTCCCCTCAGCTTGGCTTTTGGTACTCTCAATGCTATCGCTAATGGTAAAGAAAAACTCAGCCGCAGTGATGTTTTAGCACTACTTGAGCAAATAAATAATGTACGCAAATAGAAAACGCACCCTACTGGTTTGCCAAAGCAACTTTGCGGGGTTTGTAGTTGGCGCTTTCGCGCTGAAGCGCTAACTACAAACAATACTTACCCAGCAAT
>JANZYY010000518.1 GCA_026419705.1 Fischerella sp. | reverse complement strand
GGAGATGGGGGACTCACCGGCCCCCACGACCGACAGGGAGTGGAAGAATAACAACCAACTACTAACCACTAACCACCCACCCATTCCCTATTCCCCAATCACAAATACCCGTGTTCAGCCAAGAATGTGGGTGTGATTTCCTCACGACTTGCGTCTGCGTCTGCTAGTAGGTCTGGTTTGCCCCCATACAGAAATTTTTCTACGTATTTGCCCAGAATATCCCCTTCAAGATTCACCCAACTGCCCGGAACGAGATAGCGGAGATTGGTTTCAGCATAAGTAAGAGGAATAACTGCTACCTTAAACTGTGAAATTTCTGGATCGTAGTCGGCGACTGTGAGGCTGATGCCGTTTACAGCTATACTACCTTTGGGAACAATGTAACGGCCGATCGCATCAGGAGCTGTAAAAGTCATTTCCCAAGAAGTTGCTGTCTGTTGTGCTGAAACTAGGCGACCGATGCCGTCTACATGTCCCATGACAAAATGACCGCCTACTTTGCCACCTACCCGTAAGGATGTTTCTAAATTTACATATCTTGGTTCCGCTTGCTCTTTCCCCAAGGTTGTACGGCGCAAGGTTTCCGGTGATGCAGTCGCAATAAAACCATCTTTCAAAATTTCTTCTACAGTCAAACAAATGCCGTCCACTGCTACGCTGTCACCATGAGCCAGATCTCCCATAACTGATTCTGAAGACTGATTAATGCAGTTGATTTGCCAATAATTACCTGCTAAGTGTCTTATAGTTCCTAATGCTTGAATTATTCCTGTAAACACGGCTGTTTAATTGATTTAACTCTATTTCTTGATTAATTTTGACCAAAATCAACTCGTCAATTCTCAGAGGGAGCGCAAAATTAAAGTATCTTTTTTAACTATATTTTTGCTCAAGCCCACAATACATTTACTGTTAATATAAGGGTGACCCGGATAGTTATATTATTGCCGAACTAAACTGATTTGACTTACTCTGGTGTTCACAACCATTTGGGAGTTTAATAGAAGCAATTATAGAAAATCAAGACTATGTTTGTAATTGTCCCAATCTTACCCAAACAAGGGTGTGATTTGTTACACGTAATTCTTAGCGCTCAAAAGATTGTAGAGGCTTAGCCAATGATTGAAATGAAAGTCGCTGGTATAGCATTAGATGCCATCACCCGCAGCCCGATCGTCCTTTTGAAGGATGCTTCAGATCGGCGCGCTTTGCCTATTTATATCGGTCAAGAACAGGCTAGGGCAATAATGGGCGCACTAGAGAATCAAAAGCCTCCTAGACCTTTAACTCACGACCTGATTGTGAATATTCTGGAGGCGTGGAACATTACTCTAGAGCGCGTTATTATTCATTCTCTACAAAAAGACACATTCTACGCAGCCTTGATTGTTAGGCAAGGCGATACTAAGAAAGAGATTGATGCTCGTCCTAGCGACGCGATCGCCGTTGCTCTCCGTACAAATACGTCAATTTGGGTCATGGAAGAGGTAATAGCTGATGCATCGATACCCGTAGATAGAGATGCTGATGAAGCCGAACAGCAAGCATTCCGCGAATTCATCTCTAACCTCAGCCCAGAGGATTTAATCAAGCGCTTTGGCAGCAGTGAATCCTAGAAAAGGGATGAATTTTAACTCAAAAGTCATTAGTCACTGGCTTTGAACTTTGGACAAATGACTTAAGACTAACTTTATTTAGAAATGCGATACCGACGCTTTGGAAAAACTGAACTGTGCCTTTCAGTATTTTCTCTGGGAACAATGCGCTATCTGGCTTCAATTGAAAACGTATGGCAGACGATTCAAAAAGCCATAGCGCTGGGGATTAATCATATAGAAACTGCTAGAGGTTATGGCAACAGTGAGGAGTATCTCGGTGGCGCGATCGCCCAAGGATTACCCATACCCCGTTCGCAGCTTCACATCACTACCAAAATCCCTCCCACGGCAGATGCTGACACAATGCGTCGGTATATCGATGAATCCCTGGAGAGATTGCACCTAGATTATCTAGATTGCTTGGGGATTCATGGCTTAAATACTTGGGAGCATTTAGACTGGGTGAAAGCAAATAATGGCTGTATGCAAGCAGTGCAGGAAGCTGTTGCCGATGGACGTGTTCGACATGTTGGCTTTTCCACCCACGCTTCCCTAGAAGTGATTCTAGCAGCAATAGACACAGGTTTTTTTGAATTTGTCAATCTGCATTATTACTATTTTTTCCAACGCCATGCACCAGCCATTCAGCTAGCCGCAGCAAAAGATATGGGCGTGTTCATCATTTCTCCCGCCGATAAAGGCGGGCGCTTGTACACACCGTCCCAAAGGCTGGTTGATCTGTGTCATCCTTTCTCACCCTTAGAATTAAACTATCGGTTCTTACTGAGCGATCCCCGCATTACTACCTTGAGTATAGGACCAGCAACCCCAGAAGAACTGATCGAACCATTGCAAGTTGCTGACCGCGACGGGGAGTTAACAGTTGAGGAAATTACTGTTTTAGAGAGATTAGAAAATTACAAAAATAAAGTCTTGGGTACTGACAAATGCAGCCAGTGCTATGAGTGCTTACCCTGTCCAGAAAAGATCAATATTCCAGAAGTATTGCGACTGCGAAATTTAGCAGTAGCCTATGATATGACTGATTACGGACAATATCGTTATGGCATGTTTGAAAACGCTGGTCATTGGTTTCCTGGGATGAAAGCGAACCGCTGTACAGAATGCGGTGAATGTTTGCCAAGGTGTCCGGAGAATTTAGATATTCCCACTTTGTTACAAGATACCCATGAGAGGTTAAAAGGGAAAAATGGTAGGCGGTTGTGGGGATAAATAATTAAATCAATTGGTGAAATTTTAGGGAATTGCGATCGCATCTTTTTAAAACTATGGAAGCAACAAAACAGCGATACTACACGCCAGAGGAATACCTGGAATTAGAAGAAGCTGCTGACTACAAAAGTGAATATATTGACGGGCAAATTATTCCGATGGCGGGTGGGACAACAAATCACAACCAAATAGCATTGAACTTAAGTACTGAGTTGAATTTTGCCTTCAAAAGGCAAAATTACAGAGTCTATATGGGAGATGTGCGCCTATGGATACCTAAACGACGCATATACACATATCCAGACGTTATGGTTTTGACAGGTGAACCAGAGTATTTCAACAACCGTACAGATACGATTTTGAATCCACAGGTGATAGTGGAAGTTTTATCAAAATCGACAAAAGGATACGATTGCGAAGACAAATTTGAGACCTATCGAACAATTGATTCTTTTCAAGAATATCTGCTAATTGACCAAGCTAGGATTCATGTCGAGCAATATTCTAAAACAGCTAAGAAGCGATGGTTGATGCGGGAGTATGACGAAGAAGATGAGGCAATTTCCCTCGCTTCAATATCCTTTCAGATTTCGCTGCAAGATTTGTATAACAAAGTGAAATTTGAGGTGGTTGAGTCAGAAGGCGATCGCGCTAATGTTGAGGAATGAAGTTGAAGGGCGATCGCAAAGCATATAGTCAGCTCCTTTCAAGGAAATAGTTGTAAAATTTGGGTTTAAAGTGTAGAAACAACCAAACTAATTAACCGAACAAGATCAGAAATCGTGGGGACAAGCGAGACAGCGATCGCCCTCTCTCTTTTCTCTTCCCCACCATCCCCTCAGCAACGATAAAATCACTAAGGTATCACCTATCCTGCCTTAGTACCGATGAAAGCCGATTTCCAACAACTCACCAAACAACGCCCCGAACTCCTCGCCCCCGCCGGTAATTGGGAATGTGCGAAAGCTGCTGTCGAAAATGGTGCAGATGCAATTTACTTCGGTTTGGATCGGTTTAACGCGCGGATGCGGGCAGAAAACTTCACTGAAGCGGATTTGCCCAAATTAATGGAGTACTTGCACAGCAGAGGTGTGAAGGGTTATGTCACTCTCAATACACTCGTCTTTCCTCAAGAACTGAGAGAAGCACAACAATATATTCGCTCGATAATTACGGCGGGTGTAGATGCAGTAATTGTCCAGGATATCGGTATTTGCCGTCTGATTCGCCACATTTCTCCTGATT
>JANZYY010000517.1 GCA_026419705.1 Fischerella sp. | reverse complement strand
AACACTACTGCGCGCGTGCTGTACTGTCTCTACTTGACCAGTCTTTAATAAATAAAGTGTTTAGACTCGTTCTTTTCACAACCCCGCTTTTTGCTTCCCCAGTAACTCTCGCAGTTCGTCCTCTGTTTCCCCGATCTCTAGTTTGAGAACCCGACACATTGTTGTTTTGCAAGTCACACTCGTGCAATTATATGTATCGTACTTTTAGTGAAATGGTATAACAACTAGGTTGTTGATATCTGCTAGCTTGATTTTTAGTTCTTCAAGTGTCATAAAATCGCATCCTATCGATAATGCTGCAACTAGGTGCTAACCGATAACCTAAGCTGTATCACAACTAGCAATCAGTAACTTCTAAATTTGGTAGCTTTGGAAGTAAAGCTGCAAAAGCCTTGCCTCGATGGCTAATCGTGCGTTTCAATTCTGGCGTCATCTCAGCAAAGGTCATTTGTTTTTCTGGGACGTAAAAAATCGGGTCGTAGCCAAAACCACCATGACCGCGGGGTGCATGCAGAATTTCTCCAGAACAAACTCCTTCTGATTGGAGCGCGATCGCACCATCAGGACGAGCGATCGCCACTGCACATACAAATTGCGCTTGCCGGTGCACTTCATCGCCCAATTCCCTCAATAACCTGGCAATGCGTTCGGCATCGGTTTTGCCGTAACGTGCAGAATACACTCCTGGTGCGCCATTGAGAGCGTCTACTTGTAAACCGGAATCATCTGCGATCGCCCAATTTCCTGTCGCTTTGGCAACTTGGGATGCTTTGAGACAAGCATTTGCAGCAAAGGTATCACCTGTTTCTTCAATATGCAAGTTTTCAGGTTTGAGTGTTAATTCCCAGCCAGAATCAGATAGGTAAGCTTGCATTTCCCGCAATTTACCTGGATTTCCTGTAGCTACTACGAGTAATTTAGTCATTGGTCATTGGTAATCATACAAATGACTAATATTATTCTGCCCACTGCTTCGCCCAAGCCAAAGTTTCATGCACCTGTTGGAGTGTGGGGGCTTCACAGTAGAGGCGCAAAACTGGTTCAGTACCACTAAAACGAATCATTAACCAGCTTTGATCTGCGAGGCGGAATTTGTAACCATCTATGGTTTGACAGTCAATTACTGCTTGTCCGGCAATTTCCCGGAATGGTTCCTTTTGCAATTGTTCCAAAAGCCGACGCCGCACTTCCATGTTTGCTAGAGGTAAATCGATACGATCGTATGCAGAGGTAAAGTCAGTTTGTTTTTGCAGGTAGCGGTAATAATCACTTAAATCCAGACCTGATTCGACGATCGCTTCTAGTACGTATAATGCTGATAAAAGCGCGTCTCGTTCGGGAATATGGCTACCATAACCAATTCCTCCCGACTCTTCACCGCCCAGCAACACTTGGTTTGCTAGCATTCGATCGGCAATGTATTTATAACCAACTGGTGTCTCAAATACTGAAAGTTTATGTAATGCAGCAACGCGGGGAATTAAGTCAGAACCACTGACAGTTTTGACAATTTCTCCGCTAAAGCCTCGCCGTAAGGTCAAGTGGTCGATTAAGATTGGAATTAAAATTTGCGAACTCAGGAAGTTACCTGCACCGTCCACAGCTGCAACGCGGTCGCAGTCACCATCAAAAACCAATCCCACCGTCAAACCTGTGGGATGTTGTTCTCGGTGTGTCTTCATCACCCCAAACAGACGGGAAAGGTATTTCGGTAATGGTTCTGGTGCACCGCCTTCAAAAGTAGGGTCGCGATCGCTGTTAATTTCCTTGACTTCATTGCCAAGCAGCATCGCCAGTCCACCGGCCGCTGCACCATGCATCACATCAGCAAATACCGTCAGTTTGTGAGAGGCGATCGCCTCGCGAATTTTAGCAATATTGACTTTGCTTTCTAATTCTTGACAATAACTTTCCCACGGGTTAAAATTGCACACTCCACCAGCAATTGGAGCAGGGGGCACTTCCTCGTCCAAAAGCTTTTCTATCTCTTTAGTAACTTCTGGTGGTGCAGAACCACCATATGCACTCTTAACTTTTAATCCCAAATATTGACCTGGATTGTGACTGGCAGTGATTACTAATGCTCCCAAAGCATTGTGTTGCTTTGCTGCCCAACTAAAAGCTGGAGTTGGCGCATAGGTTTCGCTAAATAGTACATCAAATCCAGCAGCGGAAACAACATCGGCAACCTTCTGAGCAAAATCTTCTGCCATAAAGCGGCGATCGTAACCGACTACAATTGTCCGGTTGCCGACTTTTGTTCCATATGTATTAAATAGCACTTTCGCGGCAATTGGCGCGACTAACGCGAGACGTTCAAAAGTGAAGTCGTCGCCAATCACGCCGCGCCAGCCATCTGTACCAAACTTGATTGATTTAGTTGCAACTGGCATCGAGGTATCCCTACTTCCGTTTAGGAGGATTGTAACATTTACACAAGGCACTCAGTAACAAAAGGTTTAAGTATAAAAAGTATTGCGAGCAAACGCTTCCGTATGGTGACTGATAATCAAGTGAGGGTGTTCCCCAGTGTTTGGAAAATTAAGAATGGGGAATAGGGAATAAGAGACTGGGAGAGTGGGAGATGGGCATTGGGCATAGTTAACAACCACTAACTACTAACCACTAACTACTAACTAATGACTATTGACTTAAATATCTAACCTCCCTAATAGAATTTTCTATCAAGGAGGTATAAAATATCACGATAATTTCACACCCTGTTTTTTTTCTAGAAATCATCCAGAAACTGACTCAGGCGGCTAATTAGAGGATCAACCTCTTGGGGAGGCGTGACGGCAGCAGAAGTGGTAATAGTGCGATTTACTACTTCTGGTGCTGGTGCTGATTGTGTCGGTGACTGAATGACTTGTGCTTGATTAACCATGATTGCCAACTGTGCCACTTGTTGGCTAAGTTGAGTCAGATGGCGTTCTATCATCTCCAATCGATGAGATTCCTTGGCAAAAAAACGTTCCTCAAGGTCAGCCAATTGCCTGTATAGTTCAGCGATTTGTGGTTCTACTCCTGATGTTGGTGTTGCTTGCAAAGCAGGCGGCTGGCTTGGTCGTACGGATTCCGGTACGCATAAAGATTGCCACAAGGCTTCTTTACAGAGGTCGCTGAAAGTTTTGTTGGGGTCTTTTTCCAAATGGCTTTCGATCAGCGCCAACAAACTTTCGTCCGCCACCCCTGGATTGAACGTAACCGATTTCACTACCTTTTTTGACCATTGGAACATTATTTTTAAGCCCTAGAAGAGCGGTTGGAGGATAGCTGTGCCTCTGCATAAATGTACTGACCCAGAGCATTAGCTTGTCGAGATGGCGAAGCTAAGTGGGCATTAATCTTTGCTTCTTTCAACAGACGTTGGACGTCTTCCCAGAAAAACTCCCCACCGCCACCAGTGAGAATCACATCGGTGACGCGCTCTGGTAGCCATGCTAACACACGGCTGCAAATTTCACGCGAAAACATCTCTATTAAATTGGGGAGAAAATCATCGAGGTTGGTGGGCTTACCAGCACCTCTGGGACGGTAGAAGCGATCGCCCTTGGGTCGATTCACAGCAGCAATCAAAGCCAAAGATTGGCTATCGGCTCCTTCAATTTCAGCCGCGACTAATTCATAAAACTTGCTCATTCCAAAGTCTTCACTCTTGGAAGCACCGCGGGCGAAGCGGAAGCTATCCACCATCAAGCAATCGATCGTTTGATGTCCAATATCGACAATCGCCACAGACACTTTCGTAAAATCAGGCATTGCAGCGCCTTTTTTCGGTTGGGCTTCACACCATAACAGACTGCCATAGCCTTCTGGCATTACCCAAACTTTGTTGATGTTCAGCGAGACAGGCTCGCCGCGAAAGTTCATGACATGAGGACCGCTCAATTGGCTGATTAATTGGGCTTTTTCCTTTTCAAACTGTTCTTGAGAAAGATAAGGTAAACCCAACACAACAGAAATATCGTCTTTTAGTTTAAAGTAACCAGCACAAGCCAAGCTTTTTACCAATGCGTCTTCAACTTTAGATTGACCTACTCCCAAATTAGCGCCAAAATCTGCTGCCAGTTGACCTACAGCATAGCCA